>CAZWYK010000041.1:0-9439 GCA_964638205.1 uncultured Candidatus Cloacimonadota bacterium
ACGCTACTCCAGCACCTCCTGTTGCACCGGCTCTCGGTCAAGCGGTAATTAATATTGGCTAATTTTGTAAGTTATTTAACGATAAAACAAAAGACGAACCGGGTATGATTTTTCCGGTTGTCATTTATGTGAAAAAAAACAAATCTTACACTTTTGAAATTAAAACTCCGCCAGCCGCTGTTTTAATCAAAAAAGAAGCTGGTTTAGCAAAAGGTTCTGGCGAACCTCACAAAGAAAAAGTTGGCACAATTTCAAAAGAATCTATAAGAAAAATTGCTGAGCTTAAAATGAAAGACCTCAATGCATATAACATCGAAGGTGCAATGCGAATGATTGAGGGAACCGCTCGTAATATGGGCGTTGTTGTTGAAGATAAATAATTTAAACTTACTGCAATTGAGCAGGAGATTATCAAAAAGGAGTGTAAATGGCAAGTAAAAGGTACCGGAAAGCTCACGAGATGATCGATAGAGAAAAAAGATATGAACTCGAAGAGGCGGTTGCGCTTCTGAAAAGTACACCATCTGCGAAATTCGATGAAACCATCGAAGTTCACATGAATCTCGGCGTCGATCCTCGAAAAGCTGACCAACAAATCAGAAATTCTTTGGTTTTACCACATGGAACGGGTAGAACTTCCACCGTTTTAGTTTTCGCTGAAGGTGAAAAAGCTGACGAAGCCAAAGAAGCAGGTGCCGATTATGTTGGATTAGATGAGTACATCGAAAAAATCAACTCAGGTTGGACAGATTTTGATGTGGTTATTTCTACTCCAAACTTAATGGGAAAAATAGGTCGTCTTGGTCGCGTTTTAGGACCAAGAGGTTTAATGCCAAATCCAAAGGTTGGAACAGTTACAATGGATGTTGCGAAAGCCGTCAACGAAGCAAAAGGCGGAAAAGTTACTTATCGTGTGGACAAACTTGCAAACTTGCATATCATCGCAGGTAAAAAAAGTTTTGAAGCGCCAAATTTGAAAGATAATTTATTAGCTATTATCAGTCAAATTATTCGTGAACGACCATCAGCTTTGAAAGGAACATATATCAAGAATTTAGCTGTAACTTCAACCATGGGACCAAGCGTAAAAATCGACTTAACATCTGTAAAGAAAGAGATTAGGAAGTAGGGGTGGACTATGTATCAACAATATAAAGTCGATGAAATCAAAAAAATTAAACAAAAATTAGAAAACCATAAGTCAATCGTTTTAGTTAACTATCGAGGTATTAATATCGAAGAGGTTGACGAACTTCGCACTAGATTGCGCGACAATAAAGTTGACTATTTTGTTTCTAAAAATACTTTTATAAAAGTAGCTTTAAAAGAGCTTGGTATTTCTGGTTTAGACGATGAATTGGTTGGTCCAACTGCGGTAGCGGTTTCTTCAAATGATGAAGTAGCACCCGCAAGAGAATTGGCTAAATTTATGAACGAAGTGATGAAGGAAAAAGATTTTCCTTCATTCAAAATTGGTATGGTAGATGGCAGTGTTGTGGATGTGGAAGGCTTAGAACAATTGGCAAAACTTCCTAGCAAACAACAACTCATCTCAATGGTTCTTCAGGGTTTCAACGCACCGATAAACGGTTTCGTAGGCACTTTGAATGGAATTATCACAAAGTTTGTGCGAACGGTTGATGCCGTCGCCAAAAAGCAAGCAGAAAAAAATTAAAAAACATATCTGATGGAGGATAAAATGGCAGATAAGAAACAAGAAGTTATTGATATCATTAAGGAAATGAGCGTTCTCGAACTCTCTGAACTTGTGAAAGAATTGGAAGAATTATTTGATGTAAAAGCAACAGCTCCCGTAGCTGTTGCAGCTGGTGCTCCCGCAGCTGGTGCAGAAGCCGCAGAAGAAAAAACTGAATTTGATGTAATCTTGGCCACAGCCGGTGCAAAAAAAATTCAGACAATTAAAGTTGTAAGAAAAATTACCAAACTCGGCTTGAAAGAAGCAAAAGAATTGGTAGATGGCGTCCCTTCTGAACTTGCAAAAGGCATCTCAAAAGAAGAAGCTGAAGATTTGAAATCACAAATCGAAGAAGCTGGTGCAACCGTAGAAATCAAGTAGTTCGTGATATGGCAGCGGAAGTGAGCACAATGTTCACTTCCGTTTTGCTCATTTTAATAATATTTAAAATTGTTTTTATTACTCTAAAAAGGAGTGAGTCCATTGAATATTAAAAATTATTCTAACATTAAAATTAAAGCTGAAAAATCGGGTATTCCGTCCGTCGAAATACCGAATCTACTTTCATTGCAGATAGATTCTTACAACGATTTTTTACAGAAAGATGTTCATCCACAAAAGAGAAAAAATGAGGGTTTGGAATCCATTCTTTCATCAATTTTTCCATTGGAAGACCAGAAAGGTTTATTCTATCTTGAATACTTAGATTATGTCGTTTTGAAAGAAAAATACACCATCGAAGAATGTGTTGAACGAAATCTTTCTTATCAAGCACCTATCAAAGTGAAAATGCGTTTGACGGTTTACGACGAAGAAATATTGAAAACAAGAGATGAAAAAGTGGTCAAAACAAGCATTGAACAAGAAGTTTATTTAGGTGAGATTCCCCTCGTTACAAATCAAGGTTCTTTTGTGATCAACGGTGCTGAGCGCGTTATCATCAGTCAATTGCATCGTTCTCCGGGTATTTTCTTTTCCAACGAAAAACATCCGAGTGGGAAAAAATTAAGTTCCGCTAAGCTCATACCTTATCACGGTTCGTGGTTAGATTTCAATATGGACAATCAAGACACCGTTTTTGTGGTTATCGACAAACGCAGAAAACTCCCAGTTACTACGCTGTTACGCTCAATAGGCCTTTCGACAAATGACGATTTGCGCGAATATTTTTATAAATCAGAAGAGATTAATGTGAAAGACGCGAAGGAGCGCTTTCTCTTTGCAGACATTCTTGATAAAGAAACTGGCGAAGTTATTTTAGAAGGTGGCGATGAAATCGGCGACAACGAAATCGAAAATCTTTTAAATGCAAAATTTAAAAAAATTACAGTCATTTCCGAAAATTCGGAAGTACACCGAAAACTTATCGAACAAACAATCGCGAAAGATCAAACTACAAATCGCGAAGAAGCTTTGAAAAAAATCTATACCCTCATCCGACCGGGCGAAGAGCCAACTTTGGAAATCGCCGAAGAACTTTTTGACAGAATGTTTCTAAACGAACGACGTTACAATCTTGGTCAAGTTGGAAGACACAAATTGAATTCTCGTCTCAAGCTAGATATAGACGAATCAACCCATACTTTAACGAAAGAAGATTTTTTAGCGATTATTACGACCCTCATCAAAGTTTACAAAGACGAAGATGCAACTGATGATATTGACCATTTAGCAAACAGAAGAGTTAGGACAGTTGGCGAGCTTTTACAAGAACAATACAACATCGGCCTTTCTCGAGTTGCTAGAACCGCAGTAGAAAGAATGTTTGTTTCCAATCCAGATGAAGTTACAATTCACGATTTAATCAACAGTGCAGCACTTATAGCAGTCGTACAATCGTTTTTCCTCACTGGACAACTTTCGCAATATATGGAACAGACAAACCCTCTCACAGCAATTACTCATAAAAGAAGAATTTCAGCTCTCGGGCACGGTGGTTTAACACGCGAAAGAGCTGGTTTTGAAGTGCGTGATGTTCATTATAGTCATTACGGTCGCGTCTGCCCTATCGAGACTCCAGAAGGTCCTAATATTGGTCTCATTGCATCACCAGCGATTTATGCACGTGTCAATAAATTTGGTTTTTTAGAAACACCTTACATCAGAGTAAAAAATAGTATTATTACTTCTGAAGTTCTATATCTCGACGCTTTCGAAGAGGAAAAATACACAATTGCACAAGCCAATGTAAATTATGATAACAATTTAAGAATAACAGATAAACTCGTTTTTGCACGCCATAAAGGTGAGTTTATTCAGGTTACACCAGATGAAGTTCATTTTATGGATGTCTCTCCTCAACAAATCGTTTCGGCTTCTGCATCGCTCATTCCATTTTTGGAACACGATGATGCGAACAGAGCGTTGATGGGTTCAAATATGCAAAGACAAGCTGTTCCACTTATCAAACCAGAGGTTCCAATTGTGGGAACCAGTGCAGAAACTTTCATAGCGAAAGACAGTGGATTGGCTGCCACTACACCTTACGACGGAGCGGTCACAAAAGTTACAAGTTCATACATTGATATTGAGCGTGATAACCCTGATGATAGTATTCTCGATTTAGAAATTAAAAATAGAATTCATCTAAAAAAGTTCTCACGCACAAATCAAGATACTGCCATCAATCAACAACCAATTGTCAAAAAAGGCGATAAAATAAAAAAAGGTGATATCGTTTCGAGTGGTCCAGCAATTGTCGATAAACGGCTTGCACTCGGCAGAAATATGTTAGTTGCATTTATGCCTTGGTATGGTTATAATTTTGAAGATGCGATTATTCTTAGCGAAAATGTAGCTCGCAAAGATATGTTCACTTCAATTTACATTGAAGAGCACGAAGTTTTAGTGCGTAAATTGAAAAACGGAAAAGAAGAATTGGCTTACGATATTCCAAATATTCCTACAAAATCGATGCGTAATCTCGATAAATCTGGTATCATTAGAGTTGGTTCTATTGTTAAAGCTGGCGATATCATTGTTGGAAAAATTACTCCAAAAAATGTGGACATCGATCCTTCTCCAGAAGAAAATTTGATGCGTGCCCTTTTCGGAGATCGTGCTGGTGATTTTAGCAACAGTTCATTAAAAGCAAAGCCTGGAATGGAAGGTGTTATCGTTGATGTCAAAGTTTTTTCTCGTTCTGAAATTGCTGATAATTTCGAACTCGAAGAACAACATCAAGAACTTTTGAAAAAAATTAAAGAAGAAAAAGCAGCTCGTGAAAACCAGATTGATAATTTCTTAACTGCTAAAATTTCAGAAGTAATTGTCGGTCAGGTTGCCAAAAACTTAACCGATATAAAAACAAATATGTTTTTTATTCCTGTTGGCAAAAAAATTACCAAAGCAGATTTGAAAAAAATCAACTTTAGCCGTTTAAATCTTGACTATGACCTCACTGAAAATGAAAAATTGAACAAAAAATTGTACGATGAAGTTATCCTGAAAGTGAAAACTGCCAAAGAAGAAAGTGATAATATTTACAAAAAACTTCGTGAACGCTCTAAACATGGTGATGAATTGCCATCTGGCGTTTTAAAAATGGTAAAAGTTTACATCGCTAAAAAGCGTAAAATTGCAGTTGGCGACAAGATGGCTGGTCGCCATGGAAATAAAGGTGTGATCTCACGCGTTTCACCAATCGAAGATATGCCATTTATGGCTGATGGAACGTCAATTGATGTTATTTTGAATCCACTCGGTGTACCCTCTCGTATGAACATCGGACAGATTCTGGAAACACATCTCGGAATGGCTGCACGAGTGCTTGGGCTCACCACGGAAACACCAGTTTTTGACGGTGCAACTTTGCAAAACATTCACGAATTGATGAAAAAAGCAAAATTGCCAACTGATGGCAAGCAAACACTTTATGATGGAAAAACTGGCGAAGCATTTAAAGAAAGAGTGACAGTTGGAGTAATGTATATGCTCAAATTAAATCACTTAATCGCTGACAAAATGCACGCTCGCTCAACTGGACCTTACTCATTGATTACACAACAACCATTGGGCGGTAAAGCACAGCACGGTGGTCAAAGATTGGGAGAAATGGAAGTCTGGGCTTTAGAAGCTTACGGAGCTTCCAAATTATTGGAAGAAATGCTCACCATAAAAAGTGATGATGTCGAAGGTAGAACCAATGCCTTCAAAGCAATCACGAGCGGTGAAACAATTCCAAAACCGAGCGTTCCAGAATCATTTAATGTGTTAATTAGTGAACTAAAATCACTCTGTTTTGATGTAGAATTCATTGCAGAAAACGAATCTTAACGGAGGTAATTGTGATTCGAAAAGCTAAAAAAGATAGAAGAATAGAAAATTACGATAAAGTTAGAATTAAAATTGCATCGTCAGATACAATCCGCGAATGGAGTCACGGCGAAGTAACAAAACCAGATACGCTTAACTACAGAACTTTGAAACCCGAAAAAGGCGGACTCTTCTGCGAAAGAATTTTTGGACCAGAAAAAGATTACGAATGTAGTTGCGGAAAATACAAAAAAAAGCGTTTTCAGGATACTGTTTGCGACCGTTGCGGTGTAGAGATAACCACTTCACGCGTTCGTCGTAAAAGAATGGGGCACATCGAACTTGCTGTGCCAATCGCACATTTATGGTTTTTCAAAAGTATGCCAAGCGTCATCAGCACCATTTTGGAAATGCCAGTAAAAAAACTCGAGCAAGTTATTTATTACGAATCGTTCGTAGTGATAAATCCTGGCGACAGTGATTATGAGAAAAAAGACCTCATTGATGTTGATGAATATTATGAAATAATTGATAAAGTTAGCGATGATTTCAAAGCAATGATGGGTGCAGAAGCACTCCAAGTATTACTCTCAGAAATTGCACTCGAAGATGAATCAATGAAATTACAAACTATCATCAATCTCGAAACTTCTGTTCAGAAAAAAACAAAAGCAATCAAAAGATTGAAGGTTGTAGATGCACTTCGTAAATCTGGTAACCGTCCAGAATGGTTAGTGTTAGAAGTTCTACCTGTTCTCCCACCCACTCTAAGACCACTCGTTCAATTGGAAGGTGGAAGATTCGCAACGGCAGATTTTAACGAACTTTACCGAAGAGTAATTACCAGAAACAATCGTTTGCGCGGACTTATGAACATCAACGCGCCAGAAGTAATTTTACGAAATGAAAAACGCATGTTGCAAGAAGCTGTTGATGCTCTCATTGATAATACGCGTAAAACTAGACCGGTAAAAGGAAGAGGAAATCGTCCTCTCAAAGCTCTCGCCGACCAACTGAAAGGAAAGAGTGGTCGTTTCCGCCAAAACCTACTCGGAAAGCGTGTAGATTATTCTGGTCGTTCTGTGATTATCGTTGGGCCACATCTCAAAATTCATCAATGTGGAATTCCAAAAGAGATGGCGATTGAATTGTTCAAACCTTTCCTAATTGAAAGATTAGAAAAAGTTGCACAAATAGAAAAAGCCAAAACTACCAAAAAATTGATCGAAGATAAACGACCAGAAATTTGGAAAATTTTGGAAGAGATTATGGAAGATTATCCGGTACTTTTGAACAGAGCACCGACTCTTCACAAACACGGTATTCAAGCATTCGAGCCAGTTTTGACGGAAGGAAGAGCAATCGAACTTCATCCGCTTGTTTGTATACCTTACAATGCTGATTTCGATGGTGATCAAATGGCTGTTCATGTACCACTTTCTAAAGAAGCACAGATGGAAGCACGCGTTCTAATGCTTGCTTCTCGAAATTTATTGCTACCTGCTAGCGGAAAATTAGCAATGGCAACAAATCAGGATATCGTTTTGGGAAATTATTATCTCACTACTTTGAAAAATAAAGAAGTAAAAGATAAGAAAAAGCTTAGATATTTCAGTTCAACAGAAGAAGTCCTCATCGTATACGAACAAGCTGAATTATTGAAAAATTCTCAAAATGGTAAAAATACTGAATTTGACATTCACAATTGGATAAATGTGCTAATCGATGGAAAAATGGTTACCACAACTGTTGGTAGAGTAATTTTCAATCAAATTATTCCATCCGAAATCTCGTTTAAAAACGAAGTTTTCACAAAGAGTAGATTGAATGATCTCGCGATGGAATGTTATGAAACTGTTGGTCAACATCGAACTGCTGAATTCCTTGATGATATCAAAGATATGGGATTCAAATATGCAACAAAAGCAGGTATTACATTTAGTGCAAGCGATGTGATTTCTCCAAAAGAAAAACATAAACTCATTACTAAAACAGAGAAAGAAGTCCAGAAAATCATTGATAGCTATATGAATGGTGAAATTACCGAAACTGAACGTTACAACCGCGTGGTGGATAAATGGAAGTTGACAACAGATAATGTAACAAAAGTCTTGATGGAACAACTCGAAAATGATCAAGAAGGATTTAATTCAATAAATATGATGTATATTTCTGGTGCGCGTGGCGGTAAAGACCAGATTAAACAACTTGGTGCAATGCGTGGATTGATGGATAAACCATCTCGAGGTTCAGCAGAAGGTGGCTCGGAAGTTATAGAAACACCGATTAAGTCTAATTTTAAGGAAGGTCTTACTGTTCTTGAATATTTTATCTCAACGCATGGTGCGAGAAAGGGTTTGGCAGATACAGCCCTTAAAACTGCGGATGCAGGTTACCTAACTCGTCGTTTGGTCGATATTGGACAAAATGCGATTATTACAGAAGAAGATTGTGGCACAATCGAAAGTCACAGCGTTTCAGCTTTGAAAGAAGGTTTGGAAGTTGTCGAATCACTTTCCGAAAGAATTAAAGGTAGAACTGCCGCACAAGATATTATCGACCCGGTTACAGATAAAACATTAGTTAATTTAAATGATACTATCACAAACGAAAAAGCAAAAATCATTCAAGATCATGGCATTAACGAAGTGCAAATTCGTTCGGTAGTAACTTGTGAATCGAAAAGAGGAATTTGTGCTAGATGTTACGGTAGGAATCTCGGCAATAACAAACCAGTAACCATAGGTGAACCAGTTGGAATCGTTGCCGCTCAAAGTATTGGCGAACCTGGAACACAGTTGACATTGCGTACTTTCCACATTGGTGGAACAACAAGTACTGATGTGGACCGTGCCGAAGTAGTTTCCGATACAGATGGAATAATCAAGTTTATCAGAATGAATACAGTTGTGAATCGTCAAAGTGAACTTGTCTCTATTAGTAACTTTGGTCGAATTCAAATAATTAATAACGACGGCGAAGTTGCGGAAGATTATAAAGTTGAATATGCTTCTACTGTTTTCGTGAATGATGGCGAAAAAGTTGTTAAAGACACTAAATTATTCAATTGGGATCATTACAATAATCCACTTATCGCGACTGCAAAAGGAAAATTGAAGTTCGAACATTTCATTAAAGATGTGACTTATAAAGAAGAATTTAACGAACTTACCGGAATGCGAGAAATCACAACAATCGAATCGAAAGATCGCAAAAAACAAGCTCAATTCAAAATCATTCAAGATGATAAAGCAGAAGAGCTTGTGCCAATTCCGACAAATTTAAGTGTAGAAATTGAAGACGGCATTTATGTCCACCCAGGCGATATTCTTGGTAAAACTTCGAGAATTAGCATTAAACACAGTGATATTACGGGTGGTCTACCACGAGTTCAAGATTTGTTTGAAGCACGTGTACCAAAAGGAAAAGCTGTTCTTTCTGAAATTGCTGGTCGCGATGGACCTCCATCTTCTGGCCTTTGTGGGCGGA
>CAZWYK010000042.1:0-9217 GCA_964638205.1 uncultured Candidatus Cloacimonadota bacterium
TAGTTTTACTGCTGTTATTGGTAACAGTAGGGGTGTTTGGCACAACCTATTATGTTTCTGTTGATGGAGATGACCAGAATCCTGGAACTCAGGAAGAACCTTTTGAACACATTCAACATGCAATTGATGTAGCGGAAGATGGAGATGGTGTTCAGCATATCACCACCGGTGGCAGGGGAGCTGGCTTTAAAATGATTTATAAATAGCACAGTTACGGTTTGTAGACTAACTGGTTATTTTTTGGAGAGAAAGATGGATAAGAAAAATATTGTTTGGGATATTCAACTACATTGTTGGTGTACTTCTCGGAATTTTAGGTAACTAATGATAAATATTAATGATTTTTTTGCAAAAATTATTCCTATAGTTTTAATATTTATGCTTGGTGTTTTTTTACGAAAAATGCGAATTTTCTGTAAAGAAAATGCAGAATTATTACTTAAATTAGTTTTTTATGTAACACTTCCTGCTCTCACATTTATTTCGGTTTCAAAAATCCAATTAACGGATGATTTGTTTTTTTTACCACTAATTGCAGTAGCTGTGGTATTCATTGTTTATGCAATTTCTTTTATGATAGGAAAGAAAATGAATTTATTGCCACATACTCTGGGAACTTTTCTAGTTGGCTCGATGATAATGAATACAGGGTTTTCTTACCCATTCTTGGAAGCAGCGTATGGTAAAACAGGGCTTGCAACTTCACTTATTTTTGATCTAGGTAATAGTTTTCTGATTTTTACTTTTATATACTACATTGCAGTAAAATATGGGGGTAATTCGGGAAAGAAAATTCAATTGAAAAAATTTTTATTATTGCCACCCATTTGGGGACTTGTCTTTGGAATAATCTTTAATTTATTGAAAATTCCTGTTCCGGTTTTTGCAGAAAATTTTTTAAATAAAATTGGAATGCCAACGGCACTTCTTATTATGCTCTCACTTGGTATATATTTTAGTCCCAAAATGTGTAATCTTCGTAAAATCTGTTGGGTTATTTTTTTACGAATGGGAATAGGACTTGTTTTAGGGATTTTATTTACTTTGATTTTAAGGTTAGATGGATTGAACGCAACTATTGTAATAATTTGTTCAGCAGCACCAGTTGGCTACAATACACTTGTTTTTTCATCGATGGAAGGGTTGGATAAAGAGTTTGCAGCAAGTTTAGTTTCATTTTCAATTTTAATAGGAATTTTTTGGGTACCTGCATTAATTTTAGTCCTATCTTTTTTCTTTACAATTAAATAAGAAATTTTTATTTAACATAAGTTTAAATTTAACTATGAATTTTTACTTCTCAAATAAGGGAGAAAATAATGAGAAAAAAATGGTTTGCGTTTGGTTGTTTAGCATCGATTTTAATTGTCGTGCTTTCGTTTGTATTAGTGATAAAATCGGTATCAAAACTGGGTACACATAAAAAAGTAAAAATTGCGGATAACTCTTATCTCCACATAAAATTATCGGGGGCAATTAATGACTACAATGAAATAAAAGATGATCTTTTTTATGATAAAAATTTATTTGCTCACGATATCATCGAGAAAATTGAAAAAGCTGCCAAAGATGACAGAATCAGTGGCATTATTTTGGAACCAAGTTGGATTTCGGCTGGCTTTGCTACCTTGAATGAAATTATGCTCGCACTCGAAAATTTCCAAGCGGGTGGAAAAGAAGTAATTGCTTATTTAGAAATGTGTGGAAATCGTGATTACTATCTCGCTTCTGTTGCTGATGAAATTGTTTTGAACCCATCGGCATCTGCAGGAATTATATTAACTGGAATAGGCACGAACATCCTTTTTTACAAAGATGTTCTTGATAAAGTTGGCATAGAAATGCAGGTTATTCACGCAGGAAAATTTAAAGGAGCAGGTGAACCTTTTACGCGTAATGAGATGTCTCCCCCATTTCGTGAAAGCATTGCTAAACTTTTTTCTGATATATATGAGAAGATGATTTGTGAATTGGCAGAAAATCGTCAACTTGCCGATGTTGATGTTCGCAAGATTTATGAAAATCGAATGGAACTTTTCATTAATCAAGAAAATGCTCTAAAGTATAATTTGGTTGACAACTTAATGTTTCACGATAAGTTCATGAAAGGTCGAAAAATAGTTAAATTAGCTGATTATCATTCGTTCATGCCATCAAATTTCACAAAAGATAAAGTTGCAGTGATTTATGCCCAAGGTTCTATCGTGAAACAAAAAACAGATTTCACGGCAACCCAAATTACTTCCCAAAAAATTGCGGAAATTTGCAAAAAAATTACCAAAGATAATTCTGTGAAAGCTGTTGTATTACGCGTCAACAGCCCCGGTGGTAGTGCACTCGAATCTGAAATAATTTTCCAACATTTACAAAAGATAAACAAACCTGTTGTTGTTTCGATGGGAAATGTTGCAGCTTCTGGCGGTTATTATATTTCTGCAAATGCAGATTACATCTTCGCTGATCCATTCACCATAACCGGTTCAATCGGGGTGGTAGCGATATATCCAAATTTAAAGAATTTTTCAGATAAAGTAGGTATCCATTCCGACCCAATTTCAAAAGGAAAATTCTCTAACATTGCCGATCCGTTTTTGGAAACAAAATCAACAACAATCGCAGCGATGAAAATCGGTATTGAAGCAACTTATAAAGAGTTTAAAGACAGAGTTGCAAATGGCAGAAATATGTCAATTATGAAAGTTGAAGAAGTTGCACAAGGTAGAGTTTGGAGTAGCAATGATGCTCTTGAGAATAATTTAATTGATAAGGTTGGTTCTCAAAAAGATGCAATTCAAAAAGCAGCAGAATTAGCTGAAATTGTAAACTATTCAGTTAAATATTTTCCTAAACAAAAAACATTAACCGAAGTATTTTTGAAAGAAAAATTTAATTTTGAGATGATTTCAAGTTTATTAATTCCAAATGTTTTCAATAATGCAAAACAACTTTATAATGAAGTGAAAAATGATCCCATTCAGATGCGGGAATTGATTTTCAGAATGGAATAATTTGTAAATAACAAGTCATCGTAAATTTATTTTCAAAATCAAAAATATCTTGTTGATATTTGCTTGACTGATGGAGTTATATAAAAATTTTGCCCTAAAATGATTAATTCTGGAGGAATTATGAAAAAAAATATTTTATTATGTTTATTGTTAGTCGTCTCTTTCTCAATTTTTGCCAATTGGCAAGATTTGAATTCTCAAGGTAAAAAAGACCTTCGTTCTGCTAATATGCATCTAAGCGGAGGAAGGCTAGAAAAGGCTTTACCACTATATGAAGCAGTTTTGCAAGATAATCCTAATCACATCGAAACTTTGGAAAAAATTGCCGGAATCTACTTTGATGTTAAGAAAGATTATCTAAAAGCACATGAATTATACTCTACCATTATTGAAAAAATAAATGGTAAATATGCTGAATACGAAGAGTTCAAATTAATTGACAAAAAATCTGCTAACAAGATGTATAAAAAAGAGATAAAAAAATATAAACTTGCAGGTAAATTAGAATCGGCTATCAAATTCAAATCAAATTGTTGGAGAATGCTTTTTATTTCAGCACAAGAAAAATTGCAAGATGACAATTTCGAAGAAGCACTTATCGGTTTTCAATTAGTTTATGATATCGCACCAGACAGCATTAAAACAGTTAAAATGCTATCTTATATTTATGAAAAATTGGAGAATATTGATAAATCTATCGAATGCTTGATAAAAATGATCGAACTTGATGCAAATAACGATGCGAACTATACTCAAGTAGCGAACAAATATTTCCAGTTAGAAAATTATGAAGATGCCATAAAGTGGTATAAAAATGCAATTGAGATTAATAATCAAAATACTGACAACTACTATAATCTTGCGATTGTATATTCCAAAACTGAAAACGACTCTGGAAAATTTGATGCTCTTCTAAAAGTTCACGAATTGGATGCTGAAAATAGCGATGTGTTAATTCAATTAAGTAACTTAACAGCAAAAATGGGATTAAATGTTGAATCAATTGAATTCTTGAAAAAAATTGTTGATTTAGATAATGAAAATCTCATCAATATGCAAATTTTATGTGGAAAATTATTCGGAGAAAAAATGTACGAAGATTTGATCGTTTATGGTCAAAAATGGTATGAGGTTGCAATAGACAAAAATATGCCAGCCCAATTTGTGTACCAAGCAGCAAAATTTGTTGGAAACAAAGAAATCGAAACGAAATTTGAAAAAATCTTGTTAGATATGCAGTAATAAAATGCGAAAGTGGCGGAATTGGTAGACGCGCTGGATTTAGGATCCAGTGGGATTATTCCTGTGGGGGTTCGAGTCCCCCCTTTCGCACCAAAATTTTAGGAGAAAACAATGAAAATAAAAATCAAAAATGTAAACCAATGTGAAAAAGAGATGATCGTTACTATCGATACTGAAACAGCGAAAAATGATTATTTGGAAGTATTGAAGAAGTTTAAAAATTATGTACAATTACCTGGTTTCCGAAAGGGTAAAGCACCTTTGCAAAAAATAGAAGCTATCTATGCAGAGAGCGTAAAAGAAGAATTTTTCAATCAAAAATTAGAAACTTATTACAAGGCAGCATTAGATAAGAAAAAAATTAACCCGATAAATGTGGCAGAACCTACAAACATAGAGTGGGAAAAAGGGAAAGATTTGATTGCTACTTTCAAGTATGAAATTATGCCAGAAATTGATATCCAAAAATACAAAAACTTAGATGTTCCATTCGAACCAGCGAAATTCAAAAAAGACATGGTAGATGCTACTTTGACCGATTACCAAAATAAAATGGCAACCGAAAAAGATGTGGAAATTGCGGCAAAAGGTGACATTGTGAATGCTACTGTTAAATTCATCGGTAATGATGGTACGATAACAAAAGAGATCGAACGAACATTTGCAGTTGGCGATAATCCTTACTCAAAATCGTTCAATACTGCAGTAACTGGCAAAAAAGTTGGTGCCGAATTTAAAGCGAAATTATTCACAAAAACACAAAAAAGTGACGATTCTGAAATTGGAGAAAAATTCAAAGATAGAGAGTTTATGATTGTTGTTAAGTCTATCAAACGCAAAGAATTACCAAAGCTTGATGACGAATTTGCCAAAGATTTAGAATATGATTCAATGGAAAAATTACGCGAAAAAGTTTCGGAACAATTAAAAATTAAAATAAAAAATGATAACGCTGAATATATGCGAACGGCAATCATTTCCAAAATTATCGAAGAAAACGAATTTGATGTGCCAAATTCGATGGTAAAAAATTATGCAGAAGAGATGGCAAAGCCTTACGCAGAACAGTATAAGATGGAAGTTGACAAGATTGCACCGATGTATATGGAAATGGCAAAATTCAGCATTAAACAACACTATATTTTAGCAGATATAAAGCAAAAAGAGAAAATTGAAGCAACAAAAGCTGATACTGAAAAATTGGTGCAAGAAGCTGCTGACAATATGAAAATGAAAATAGACGAATACAAAAAAATGTACAAAAAACAAATTGAGGGTGGCGATTTTAAACTTACAGCAGAAGAGCGAAAACTAATTGCATTTTTAAAAGAAAATGTGAAATTTATACCTTATCCAAAAGAAAAAAAGGAGAAATAAAATGCCTTATGTACCAATAGTTGTGGAACAAGAAGGAAATCATGAAAGAGCGTATGATATTTTTTCACGCCTTTTGAAAGATAGAATCATCTTTGTTGGCTCGGTAATCGAAGATAATATGGCAAATGTTATTACTGCTCAACTTCTTCATTTGGAAGCTGATGATCCCGATAAAGATATTTATATGTATATCAATAGTCCAGGTGGAACCATCACAGCAGGAATGGCAATTTATGACACAATGCAATATATTAGACCAGATGTGAGTACTATCTGCATTGGGCAAGCTTCAAGTATGGGTGCGTTCTTACTTTCCGCTGGAGCTCCTCAAAAGCGTTTTGCACTTCCAAATAGTCGAGTCATGATTCACCAACCTCTCGGTGGCGCACGCGGGCAAGCTTCTGATATTCAAATTCAAGCAAATGAAATTCTCATCATTAAGAAAAAGTTGAATGAACTTTTACATAAGCATACTGGACAAGCGATTGGAAAAATTGAACAAGATACAGACCGTAATTACTTTATGAATGCTGAGGAAGCAAAAGCATACGGTATTATAGATGAAGTTATTTCATCTCGCAAAGAATCACAAAAATAGGTAAATTTATGGAAAATAAATGTTCATTCTGCGGAAAGTCAAAAGAAGAAGTAAATTTCCTCATCAACGGCATTGATGGTAACATTTGTGATGATTGTGTGGCAATGTGCACCACCATCATCGAAGATGACTTCAAAGATGAATTAGACGATTTTGTTTTGCCTACCCCGCGTGAAATCCACCAAAAACTAGACCAATTTGTAATTGGGCAAGATAATGCTAAAAAGTTTATTTCAGTAGCAGTTTACAACCATTACAAAAGAATTTTCAGACAAATAGAAAACGATGTCGAAATTGAAAAAAGCAACATTATGATGATTGGCCCGACCGGTTCTGGCAAAACTTTGATCGCTCAAACTCTTTCCAAAATTTTACATGTTCCATTTGCAATTGCAGACGCTACCACTCTCACCGAAGCTGGCTATGTTGGCGAAGATGTGGAGAACATTTTGGTGCGACTTTTACAAAATGCCGATTTTGATGTTAACAAAGCTGAAAAAGGAATTATTTACATTGATGAATTGGATAAAATTTCACGAAAATCTGAAACGGTTTCCATCACGCGTGATGTTTCGGGGGAAGGTGTACAGCAAGCTCTTTTAAAAATATTGGAAGGTGCAGAAGTGAATGTGCCACCAAAAGGTGGCCGAAAACATCCACAACAAGAATTTATCAAAATTAACACGAAAAACATTTTGTTCATCGTGGGGGGTGCTTTTTTTGGTTTAGAGAAAATTATTCAAAAACGCATGAGTAAAAAATCGGTTGGTTTCGATGCGGATATTCTTTCCAAAACAGAAATTGGTAACGATTTTTTCAAAAATGTAATTCCAGACGACTTGGTAAAATATGGTTTAATTCCAGAATTAGTGGGCAGAATACCCATTGTAAGTTCGCTTCATGAACTTGATGAAAATAATTTAATCGAAATCTTAACAAAACCAAAAAATGCTATTTGTAAACAGTACGAAAAATTGTTTGAGATGGAAAATATCAAGTTAGACTTCAATTCAAAAGCCCTCAAAGAGATAGCTTATACTGCTATCAATCATAAGACTGGTGCGCGTGGTTTGCGGGCAATTATGGAAAAGTTTATGCTCGAAATTATGTATAACATTCCAGAAATGGAAAATGTGAAGACATGCAGTATTTCTGATCAAGTTGTGAAAGGCACAGGAAAACCAAAGTTTGAATTCAATTCATCTAAAAAAGATAAAATTGCTTAACTTATTGCCCATTCTTTGGAATGGGTGTTTTTTATGAAATATACCATTCGTAACATTTTAATCCCAATTTCGCAAAAACAAAATCTCATTTTTGTGATTTCCAAAAAATTAAAAATACCTACCACAAAAATTAAAAATATTGAGTTGGTGCGTCGCTCAATTGATGCTCGCAAAAAAAACAATTTAAAATATAATTACACCATTTTGGCAGAAATTGATTTACAATTGCCCGAAAACTCGGAATTAAAAATCTTCACAACTGCAACACCGTTTATTCAACCAATTAAAGAAATATCAAATCTACACCCATTCATCATTGGGGCTGGTCCAGCTGGTTTATTTGCAGCCTATTCTTTGGTAGAAAACAGGTTCGAACCATATATCTTCGAACGCGGTGATGAGATCGATTTGCGGGCAAAAAAAGTAAACGAGTTTTGGCGAAACGGCAAACTTGACGAGGAGAGCAATGTCCAGTTTGGCGAAGGCGGTGCTGGCACATTTTCGGATGGAAAATTAACCGCACGCACGCGGGATTTCTACACAAACAAGATTAATGACATTTTGATAAAATTTGGGGCAGACGAAATCATCAAATACGATGCTCTCCCCCATTTGGGAACGGATAAAATTCGCAAAATTGTCAAAAATATGCGTACATACCTCATCAGTAAAGGTTGCAAATTCTTCTGGAATCACAAATTAGAAGACATTATTATTGAACAAAACAAATTAACAAAAGTAGTAATCAACGGCGACAACTATGAACCAGAAATTTTAATTTTGGCAATTGGAAACTCTGCCAGAGACACATTCTCGATGTTACACCAAAAAATTGAAATCGAAAATAAATCTTTTGCGGTAGGCATTCGCATCGAACATAAACAAAAATTTATCAACGAAAAATTTTTCGGGAAAAACGCTGACATTTCATTAACTGGACCCGCTAACTATAGACTTACCGCAAAACACCAGAACCGTGGTATTTACAGTTTTTGTATGTGTCCAGGTGGATATGTAGTAGCGGCTTCTTCCGAAGCTAAAAAATTAGTTTTGAACGGGATGAGTTTCCAAAATAGAGATAGTAAATTTGCCAACAGTGCCATCGTGGTAACGGTTGATAAACGAGATTTTGGCGAAAGTCCGCTCGCAGGAATTGAGTTTCAAAGGCAAATTGAAAAAAAATGTTACAATCACGAATTTAGAGTTCCCTTCCAAACTGCAACGGACTTTCTTAAAGACAGAAAATCGGAAGAGATTTTCCAAACAAGTTACAAATTGGGCTTAATTTCGCAAAATATTTCTACTAAATTACCTGCAAACATTGTGAAATCAATCAAGTATGCACTGCAACAATTCGACAAAAGAATCCCAAATTTCTCTGCCAATGGCAATATCTTCGCACCCGAAACCCGCACTTCATCGCCGGTGCGTATTTTACGAGACCGCGATAATCTCTGCTCAACTACTGCCATTAATCTCTATCCTATCGGGGAGGGTTCTGGATATGCGGGGGGAATCATGAGTAGTGCTGCCGATGGTTATAAACTGGGGAAAGTCTTTTTTTAGTAATTGGAAAACATTTTTAAGTATTAGACACAATCCTTGCCTACCCCCCTACTTCTTTCGTAACACACTGCTATCATAGATAGTTAACTATTCTCTGAAAACATTTATTGTTCATAATTATCCATAGCAAGATAAGTGCTTGTTCAAGAAGCATTAATATTTTCCGCAAAAATTAGAAACTTTTTTATGATATAAACAAA
>CAZWYK010000043.1:0-9175 GCA_964638205.1 uncultured Candidatus Cloacimonadota bacterium
AGCCAGGATCTATAATAAATTGGCTGGAGGGTAACATAGACGCAGATCCGCTCTTTTATGGTGAGGGTGGAGACTTCACCTACTACTCTCTCTCAACAAATTCTCCCTGCATCAATGCCGGTACGACAGAGTTACCAGAGGGAGTTATCTTGCCAGAGTTCGACCTTGCTGGTAATCCGCGTGTGGTTGGAGAAACTATCGATATGGGTTGCTACGAGTGGCAGGGAGTGAGTGCAGAGGATTACGAGTTGCCTGTTAACCATAATTACCAATTAACTAACCACCCCAACCCGTTTAATGGTGAGACCACGATTTCTTTTTCTCTTAACAACGAACAAAACGAACAAACGCAAATTGAAATTTATAATGTGAAAGGTCAGATTGTTGACCAATTAGCCATTACGAATTATGAATTAGGAAGTAATCAGGTAATCTATTCAGCAGATAAACTTTCATCAGGCGTTTACTTCTACAAACTTGTTGTCGATGGTATTGCGGTGGATACAAAGAAGATGATGTTAATAAAATAAAGGAGAAACAAAATGAAAATGCGTTAAAATAAATCTGGCGGAGAGTCAGGGATTCGAACCCTGGGTACCCAAAAGGTACAACGGTTTTCGAGACCGCCCCGTTCAACCGCTCCGGCAACTCTCCCCAAAAAGATTAACGGCGTTTATTTTTAAAAAACTTTGTGATTAATTCTGAACTTTCTGTTTCTAGAATACCAGAAACCACTTGCGGTTGATGATTGAAATTTTTATCTAACAAAGCATTATAAACAGAACCAACTGCACCCGCTTTTTCATCGTAACAACCGAAAACAACTTTGCCAACGCGTGACCAAATAATGACGCCAGCACACATCAAACAAGGCTCCACCGTTACATAAAGCACATAATCATTCAAATATTTTTCGCCACGCGAAATCACTTTTTCTATCACCAATTTTTCCGCGTGATTCAAACTGTTGTTTTTTGTTAAATTATGTGCAGATGCAATAGCTTCATTATCTTTCACCAGCACAGCACCAATCGGCACTTCACCTTTAAAAAATGCAGTTTGCGCTTCTGCAAGGGCAAACTGCATCCAATATTCGTCTGAAAATTGCATCTAATTTGATTGTTTTATGAATTTATAATAATCACTATCCGTTGTCATAATGAGCGTGCTTTTCTTGTTAATTGTCTGCTCATAAGTTTCTAAAGTCTTCATAAATTCGTAAAACTCGGCATCAAGATTGTAGGCATCTGCATAAATCTTAATCGCTTTTGCATCTGCTTCACCTTTAACTTCTTCCGCAATTTTGTAAGCATCAGATTGAATTTGATCTAATTCTTTCTGCATTTTACCCAAAATTTCCGATGTTTTACCTTCACCTTCCGAGCGGTATTTTGCGGCAATTTTATTACGTTCAGAAATCATTCGATCAAAAACTTTCGACTGAACTTCTTTATTATAATTCAATCTTTTAATCTGGACATCAATTAATTCTATGCCGTATTCTGCTATTTTTGGTTTTGCCAAATTAAAAATTGCTGTTGCAATTTCTTCACGACCAATCTCGATGTCATTTTTCAACTTCTCATCCGAAAAAGTGTTTTCGCTATATTCTTGTGTAAATTCCATTTCACGGTTTGAATCGCGTACTATTTCTATCAAATTATGGGAACTAACAACATCGCGTGTTGTACCGCTAATGATATCATCGAGTCGACTGTGAGCCGAATTTTCATATCTAGTTGTCTCGTAAAATTTGAGTGGGTCAACTATTTGCCATCTCGAAAATGTATCAAGCCAAATGTAGCGTTTATCGGAGGTTGGAATCTGTTTTGGATCACCATCCCATTCCAAAACCCTCTTTTCAAAATAATGAACTTTATGGATAAATGGAACTTTTATGTGCAACCCAGCAGCCGTGATGGCTTCTCCAATTGGATCACCAAATTGCGTGATAATTACCTGTTCTTTTTCGTCCACAACATAGAAAGCATTCAAAATAATCATGGCTACAATTGCGAAAAATATAATTGTCTTTTTCATTTTATTTTCCTCCTTTATCTAAATTTAGAAGGGGCAAAATACCTTTTTGCTCATCATCTACTATGTAAACTTTTTCCACTTTTGGAAGGATACTCTGCATAGTTTCAAGGTACATTCTTTTGCGTGTTACAGTTTTTGCGTTGCGATATTTTTTGTAAATCTGCGTAAAGCGAGAAGCATCACCAGTTGCTCTATTTACACGATTAATAGCATAACCTTCTGCTTCTTCAATTGTTTGTTTCGCTTTTCCGCGTGCTTCTGGAATCACTTCGTTATATTTTTGCCATGCTTGATTAATAATGCGTTCCTTTTCTTGCTTAGCAGAGTTTACTTCGTTGAATGCTGGCTTAACTTTTTCGGGTGGATTTACATTCTGTAAGTTTACAGTAACTATTTCAATCCCAGTTTCATATTTATTCAAAGCTATTGCCAATTTTTGATGAGCCGCATCGGCAATCTCTTTTCGGTTTAAGACAATCACTTCATCCACGCTACGGTCACCAATAACTTGTCGCATAATCGATTCTGAAAGATCACGAATTGTCTCTTCCACATTTCTTACATTGAAGAGATATTTCTGCGGATCGTTGATGCGATATTGCACAATCCATTCGACATCGGCGATATTCAAATCACCCGTCAACATTACAGATTCATAGTCGTAACCACGACGAGAATATTGTGTTTTCACGCCAGCTTTAAGCGTGCGATAACCAAATTCCTCTTTGTAAACTTGTTTTACTTTTACCTTTGTGAGCTTATCTACCCCAAATGGAATTTTGAAATGTAAACCTGGTTCGGTTTTATTCAAATATTTACCAAATCTTTGAATCACGCCCATCTCTTCTGGGTTTACGGTGTACAAACCGGTAAAAACAATAATCAATCCAATCACAATAGTGGCGATTGTTATCATCTTTTTCTTATCCGGCAAATTCAATTGTTTCATTTTTACATCTTCAAATTCAGCCATAAAATCCTCCTAAAATTCTGTTAGTTCCAATTTCTAAATTTTCGACATTAACATTTCAATTGATAAAAAACTACATTTTTATCAGGTTTTCTGCCACTATTCCGTTACACGCATGGCGCGTATCCAATACAAGTTTAGCGCGTTTCAGAATGTCCTTATAATCATATGCAGTATGATTTGTGATAATAATCACCGCATCGTATTGCTCGATATCTTCAAGTCCAACGGTCGTATAATGTTTATCGTTTAGTTCATTATGAAATTTGGGAACATGTGGATCGTTGTAATCAAATTTTGCCTTATTCTCTTCCAAGAGAACGATAATATCTTGAATGGGAGATTCACGCATATCTTCAATATCTTTTTTGTAAGCTGCCCCCAAAATCAGAATATTAGATTTGGAAAGTGCCAACCCTTTTTTATTCAAAGCCTTCACTAGTTTATCAATCACAAATTGTGGCATTGCGTTATTTATTTCCGCCGCTAGCTCAATAAGACGAGTATGATAACCGTATTCTCTCGCTTTCCAAGTTAAATAAAATGGGTCGAGCGGAATACAATGTCCACCAATGCCAGGACCTGGATAAAATGCCATAAAACCATAAGGTTTTGTCTTAGCAGCTTCGATAACTTCCCACACATCAAGTTCCATTTTTTCACAAAGAATGGTCATCTCGTTTGCCAATGCAATGTTGATGTTGCGGAAAGTATTTTCATAAATTTTTTCCATTTCAGCAATAGCTGGATTGGAAACAAGGTAAATTGGAGCATCTAAAATTGTTTCGTAAAAAACCTTGGAAACTTCATTACACCTTGGAGTCATCCCACCCACAACTTTTGGCGTGTTATTGGTTTTGTAATCTTTATTTCCTGGATCAACCCGCTCAGGTGAAAAAGCTACAAAAATATCTTTT
Source organism: uncultured Candidatus Cloacimonadota bacterium (assembly GCA_964638205.1). GTDB lineage: Bacteria > Cloacimonadota > Cloacimonadia > Cloacimonadales > TCS61 > TCS61. Next base: position 3,928 of record CAZWYK010000043.1, read on the forward strand.
CCAACAACAAAACCTTTTTTTTCAAATGCGGGCGCAACTATCTCTTTTGTTGTGCCGGGATAAGTGGTACTTTCCAGAATAACAAGTGTGCTTGAAGAAACATTTTCCGCCAATGAATTTACTGAAGCCTGCACATAGCTTGAATCTGGTTGCTGGTATTTATCTAGCGGAGTGGGCACTGCAATCATAATTACATCACATTCTTGCATCACATCATAAGAAAGTGATGCTTTTAACATCCCATCGTTTACCAACTTGGTGAGTTCTGCATCATCTACGTCACCAATATAATTGTCACCAGCATTTACACTTGAAACAGCATGTTCACTAACATCTACCCCAATTACTTTAAAACCCTTTCTGGCTACAGTTACTGCCATTGGTAAGCCTACATAACCAAGACCGACCACTCCAATAATAGCTTTTTTATTTTCAATTTTTTTAATCAAATCCATTTTATCTCCTACGATTTCTATCGTTTCGATTAAATCCTCTCGATTTATTCTCGTCCGGCTTGCTTTTATTTGGATCATATTTTTGAATATTTTCTGGTGAAGGTTCTGGATTTCCATCTACATCTTTCATCGTCAGCTTGACCTTGCCTCTGTCCAATCCAATAAATTTAACATTTACTGTATCACCTAGTTTAAACATGCCCTCCACTTTGGCGATACGTTTTTGATGAACTTGAGAAATGTGCACTAATCCTTCTTTTGTGTCGCTCATAAATTTCACGAATACACCATAAACTTCGATGCGAGTAACCGTTCCTTCATAAATTGCGTTCATTTCTGGATCAGAAACAATGTCCGTTACAATTTTTTTCGCAGTTGCAATTGCTTTGTTATCCGCAGATGCAATGCGTACTGTTCCATCATCGTCAATTTCTAAATCTGCACCACTAACTTCGATGATGTGTTTAATCATTTTACCACCCGAACCGATAACGGCACCGATTTTATCAGGATTGATTTTTATTGAATCAATTTTGGGGGCACTTTCAGCAAGTTCTTCTCTTGGCTTTTCTATCGCTTCCACAATTTTATTTAAAATATATGTTCTAGCAACATTTGCTTTTGCAAGTGCAATTCCCATAATATCTTTTGTGATTCCTTCAATTTTAATATCCATTTGCATCGCTGTAATTCCATCAAAAGTTCCAGTTACTTTAAAATCCATATCGCCAAGATGATCCTCCAAACCCATAATATCGGTAAGCACACAATAGTCATCGCCTTCCATAATTAGCCCATTCGCAATTCCAGCTACTGGTTTAGAAATCGGAACTCCACCCGCCATCATCGCCAAAGTACCGCTACAAACTGTCGCCATTGATGATGAACCGTTCGATTCCAAAATTTCTGAAACTACTCTAACTGTGTATGGAAATTGTTCAGTTGTTGGCATAACGGGTAATAATGCTCTTTCCGCCAATGCTCCGTGTCCCAACTCCCGACGACCAGGTCCTCTCATAAAACCTGCTTCTCCAACGCTAAATGGCGGAAAATTATAGTGCAAATAATATGGTTTTTTATATTCTTCTTTTAAACCGTCGATAATCTGTTCATCGCGACCAGTCCCCAGTGTAATTACCCCTAGAGACTGCGTCTCGCCTCTCGTGAAAAGAGCTGAACCATGCACGCGAGGTAACACGTCAATTTCACAAGTTATTGCTCGAATGTCATCCATTCCACGCCCATCAACACGATGATTATTGTGCAAAATTGCAGAACGAACAAATTTAGTAAAAATTTCTTCAAACGCATTTTTATACCATCTTTCTTTTAATGTAAATTCATCTTCAGAAAGTTCTTTTTTTGCGTTTTCCAAAATATCTTTTTTGATTTTATCAACTGCTTCGTAACGCTCTAATTTGCCGTTTGCGCTTGCTGCTTCCTTGATTGCATTACCATATTTTTCTTCAATTTTTTCCAAAATTTCAGTTGGCACTACATCGAGCACAACATCCATTTTTTCCACTTTGATATCTTGTGCAAATTCATTTTGAAAATCGACAAGTTGTTTAATCGTCTCGTGACCAGCATAAATAGCATCCATCATTTTTTCTTCTGAAACTTCTTTAGCGCCAGCCTCAATCATCACAACAGAAGATGCAGTAGCTGCCACATCTAAATCTAAAACAGAAGTTTCCATCTGTTCAGTAGTCGGATTAATAATTATCTCGTCATTTACGATACCAACTTTTACACCAGCAATAGGTCCGTGAAATGGAATATCTGAAATCGAAAGAGCTGCTGAAGCACCCAAAATACCCAACACCCCAGGGTCATTTTCACCATCATATGCAAGCACGGTAATCACCACATGAACCGCATTTCTAAAACCTTTTGGGAAAAGTGGTCTGATTGGTCTATCGATTAATCTTGCGTTCAAAGTCGCATTTGTTGTTGGTCTTGCCTCTCGTTTGAAAAATCCACCTGGAATTTTCCCAGAAGCATACATCTTCTCGATGTAATCTACGGTTAACGGAAAAAAGTCCGTTCCTTCCCTTGCCTCTTTTGAAGCAGTAGCAGTGACCAAAACACTCGTTTCACCGTAAGTAATAAAAACAGATCCATTTGCCTGTTTTGCCATCCTGCCGGTTTCCATTGTTAATGTTTTTCCAGCAATTTCAATTGTTTTTTTTGTAATGTTAAAATTGTGCATTTTTTCTCCTTATTTTATGCCTTTAAGTGGAGAATATAAGCAATAAACTAAAACCAACTTTCAAAATTAGATTTAGTTTATTGCTAAGCATTCCCCACCCGTTCAAAACGGTAGAGGGTGAATATTCACCCTCTACCAAACTCCATTTATTTACGAAGTCCTAAAGATTTAATCAGTTCACGATATCGCTTCACATCTTTATTGCTAAGATATTTCAACAATCTTCTTCGTCTTCCAATTAACTGCAAAAGCCCGCGCCTAGAATGAAAATCTTTCTTGTGAATTTTCAAATGTTCGGTGATCGATTTAATTCTTTCCGTAATGAGCGCAACTTGAACTTCGGGTGATCCAGTATCTGAATCATGGAGTTTAAACTCTACCATGACAGCCGTTTTGGCTTGGTTTGTTAATGCCATTTTATCCTCCTTCTTTATTTTTATCACACCATTTCTAGTGTGTCGTGCAACGGAAAAAATAGGCTTTTCTTTGTAAAGGATTTTTTCTAAATAAGTTAGCCATTCTTCCAACCTACTAATTTCTTATTGACATAAACAACTAACCATAAATTTTTCTTTTTTAAATAAATTAGTGGAAAATATTGATGAAAAATATGAAAAGAATTTTGAAAATTACGCTCCAACATTGGAACTATCTCACTTCGGGATTATTCTTTATGGTTGGATTTGCAATTTTCAGCGGAGCCAGCATAACTTTGGCAATCCCACTAATGGATAATGTTTTCAAAAAAACGACTGACCAAATAATTTACACTAATTTATCTACATTTGGGAATGCGATAGTAAAAACAATTTCCGCATTCACATCACAATACGGAAGTTTACTGAAAATATCCAGTAAAGATACACTCCAGCCTCTTTTGGACAACCTTAGTCTCATTTTAGAAAAAACTGATAGCCACCTTCTTTTGTGGATTATTGGTGGTTCATTACTATCAATAACTTTATTGAAAAATTTTTTCTTTTACGGACAAAGAATTTTGTTTGCCAACTTGCAAGGTCATACTATTAAAGATATTCGTAATTTAATTTACCGTAAATATTTATATCAATCCTTAGCTTTTTTTAATAAAAATAAGGTCGGAGATTCGCTCGTTAGAATGGTTGCTGATGTTAACATTATTGGCAATTTTTTGGTTACTGCAATTTTTGAATCGCTCAAAAATATTATTCTCATTTTTGTATTTGCACGCATTGCTCTTTTCATCAATGCAAAATTATTCCTCATCAGCTTTATCTTATTTCCGATTTTCAGCTTAATTCTCTATTTTTTGGGAAATAAAATCAAAAAATATTCAAAACGAATACAGCAACAGTCATCAAATATGTTCTCGAATGTTGAGGAAAAGCTTAATAATATGCGCATCGTAAAAGCTTTTTCTCGCGAAAAATTCGAGATGAATAAATTTCGTGAAATTAATAAATTACATTTCAAATATTGGCGGAAATCGGTAGCTTACAATGCTTTCAATATTCCACTTTCGGAGACAATCGGCGTTACAACAGGCGTCATCATTCTCATCATTGGCGGAAACCAAGTTCTTAATCCAAACATCAATTTTTCATTCGGAAGTTTTATCGCATTTATGTTAGCAATTTTTTCTATTCAACACCCGATGAAAGTGCTTACTAAAATTTATGCAAACATCAAAAAAGCAAATGTTTCCTTAGATAGAATTTCGGAAATAATTGATAGAACTTCGGAAATTATAGAAATTGAAAACCCACTTAAAAAACATACTTTTGAAAAAAAAATAGAATTCAAGAATGTAGATTTTTCTTACGGTGAATCAGTAAAAATTTTGGACAATATCAACTTCACAATAAATAAGGGCGAGAAAATAGCTATAGTTGGGAATAGTGGATCGGGGAAAACAACTCTCATAAATCTTTTGACACGAATGTACGATGTGGATTCAGGTGAAATTTTAATTGATAACGAGAATGTGAAAAATTTCAAATTGCAAAATTTACGGACTTTAATGGGTACCGTAACGCAAGACTCTGTCTTATTTTCGGAAACAATTGCCGCAAATATACGCTACGGTTCACTCAGCAAAATTAGCGATCATGACATCAAAAAAGTTGCAAAAATTGCCTACGCGGATGAATTTATCGAAAAATTACCAAAAAAGTATAAAACTCAACTTTCGGTAAAGGGCTCAAATTTTTCCGGCGGACAAAAGCAGAGATTGTGTATTGCGAGAGCAATTGTCGGAAATCCGCCCATTTTGATCTTCGATGAAGCAACTAGTGCACTGGATTCAGAAGCAGAACATAAAGTACAAAAAGCAATTGAACAAGCCACTAAGAATAGAACGGTCATTGTTATCGCACACCGTTTATCCACCATATTGTCATCTGATAAAATTGTGGTAATGGACGGTGGAAAAATCAGCGAAATTGGTAAACATAACGAGCTTCTAAAAACCTGCGAAAAATACAAAAAATTGCACGAGATGCAATTTAAAGAAAAATGAAAAAAATAATAACTTATGGTACTTTTGACCTATTTCACATTGGTCATTTAAATTTGTTGAAAAGAGCAAAAAAGCTCGGTGATT
>CAZWYK010000044.1:0-8689 GCA_964638205.1 uncultured Candidatus Cloacimonadota bacterium
TGCCCTCAATAACCTTTTGTGCAAGTTTGAGATATTCGCTTGAAATCTCATCTAAATTGAGTGGCTTAAAGCTAAATTTATGTTTAACGGTAAGTTGATTATCAATAAATTCGAGTGCATTTTTTATGCCATGTTCTTTTTTTTTTAGAGAACGAATTTTTTCGTAAGCCAGCTTGATATTACGGTATGGAAATAGTTTTTTTAATGCTAGTAAATAGATGATAAATTGTGATGACCAATTATTTGAAATGTCGGAAATAGTGAGTGTTCCAGTTTTGTAATCTGTTGCAAAAATGTCGGTGTTATCTTTATTTAAAAGGACTTTGTCGATAATTCCACTAAATTTAATGGTTACATTTTCATTTTTTAACTCTACATCTTCAAATTTTTCTTCGCACCCATGAATATTAAAATTATTTAAAATTTCTTTTTTATTCCATTGTAATAATTTTACAAGAAGATTGTGTTTATTTGCTGTTTCTAAACCTTCATGATAGATACGATAAAATTCAAATTCCAGCAAATTTTTATTGATGTCAATACCCTCTTTTTTGAATACTTCGTCGAGCTTAACAGCTAGCAATTTGCACGCATATTTCAGATTGTTTTTTAAGATTTTAAACCCATTTTCATTGCCAAATTTTTCTAAAGCTTCATGCATAATAGTTCCGCGCTTCCCTCTTTTTTTTGCCTCTAAGTTTGGTTCAATGTCTTTTAATTTTAATGTATTGGCAAACCAATATTTCATCGGACATTTTAGCAAATTATCCATTTTTTTAGAAGAAAGCAGCACTTCATTATTATTTGATTTTTCAACTTTTCCCTTGAAAATACTTTCATCTTTTTGTTGCAAATCATTGTGTCGTTCGAAGTAGTGATTTTTTTCAAAATTTTCAATTAATTTTCCATTGAATTGCGAGAAGTATTTTCTGGCAGATAAAGCATGGATTTTAATTTTTTCTTCTGCTTTAGTTAAGTTTTGCACAAAAGTAGAAGGCTGTAATGTAGAACCGTCTAAATCTCGTACAGGATAGAAATAATGAACTTTATCACCCAATTTTGACCACAAATTTAAGAGCAATAAACTTTTTGCCCATGAATTATTTGGCACAGAAAGATAGGGGTTATTTTTGGTTTTAATTGGGAAACTGCCTTCTGAAAGCCCGAGAATAAAGAGCTTTTCTGGTTGTAAATCTAATGTATCCAAAAGCCCTACAATGCGAACTCCATGATTTTGTTTTTTATGATTTATAGTGGTAGATTTTAACCTATCTTTTAACTCTTTTACAAACAGTATGTTGTCAGTTGAAAAACCTATTTGCTTGAAATCATTTAAAATATCAGACAAGATATTTTCAAAAGTTTTTAATGAATTACAAATAGCTTCATTGTTGTTTAATTGATAAAATTTAACAAAATGATTAATTCGTTTAAAGTAATCTTTTTCATTCAAAATTTCTGAGAGTTCAGAAATTAATTTTTCAGGGAACTTAATTTCGTGCAGGTATTTAGTGCTTTTATATTTTTTGTCTAACTTATAAGTTTCACTATTTGGTTTGAGAAGTGGGTGCAAAAGAATTGCTAAAATTTGTTCCCAAGTCGGAGTTTGCAGATCTGCAAAATTGAGTAATAATTGAATGATTGGTTGGGCAATTAATTTTTCATTTTGAGCAGATGAAAAAGGAATATTATATGAATGGAAAATTCTGGTTATTGTTGGTAGATAACGGTCTAAACTTGAAATTCCGATAATGATTTGGTTAGTTTTTTCTTTCCAGTTTTCGATGTCCAAAATATGATTTGCAACTTGTTCGACTTCGTCCTCAACTGAAAAACAGCTTTCCACTTTTTGGGGTAATACTTTTTCAACGCCAGCAGTTTGCCAAATATTTTCATCGTAATTAAATGAGGTTTTGAGAGCATTATTATCAAAATTATCAATAAAATAAAAGTTTTCTGTTTTTCGAGAGATAGCTTTCATGAACTCAAATTCTTTGGGTGTATCTTTGAAAAATCCATTCAAAAGAATGGTAGATTTTTTAAAATTTTCAATGGCAAAATTTAATTTTTCAGTTTCGGAATAAAATTCATTTTTAGCTTTATCGATGACTTCAAATTCTGGTAATTTTAGCGATTTTTGCCACTTGTCATTTTTTAGGTATGCATCTGCTAAAAGTTCACAACTTCCTTGTGTATATTGTGGAAATTTTTTCTGTAAAGTTAATTTTATAAATTGTGCTGAAAGTGATTTTACATTTGGCAAAAGTTCGCGAATAATTTCTGTGATAGTGGTTAACTTTATGTTTGGCAAAAGTTTACCCATTTTCGCAAGAGCTTTCATCTGGGCGATAGATTGTTGTTTCGATGGATTTATAACCGTAATGTTCTTGTGTTTTTCGATAATTTCAGTAATGTTTTGTGGCAGAGATTCATCTTTGAATTTTGCTATTTTAAACGGTTTTTCGGTCGGATAAATTTGGGAAAAATAGTTTTCATCGAAATTGAATTCTTCCAATTTATCAAGTGCAGAAAAGTAGATTTGCCCTTTTGCAGAAATACCAAAAAGTTGTTTAACCATCCATTGGTAAGTTTGAATTTGAATTTTATATTGTTCTAATCTTTCGGAAGTAGCATCAGTTTTATAATCAAGGATAAACCATTGATCTTCAATACGATAGAGTAGATCGATAATGCCTGAAACTTGTATGGAGATTTTATCGTTATCGAGCCAACCAGTAACAGAAATCTCTGGATACTTTGCTGATTCTGAAAGAGTTTCTGAAAGTGGGTGAGATGTGAAATTTTGCAGATGTAATTTTATTTTTTGTAATGCTAGTTTCTTATTTAAATCGGAAAACTCATTATCTAAACATTTTTCTATTTCAATCTTTGTGAACCACTCTTTTTCCATGATTCGATGAAAAAAAGAACCAAAAAGCATTGGATTAAATTCAGGATTAAAATCAGAATCTACACTAAAGCTAGCGTTGAAATTTATGGAGTTCATAATATCATGCGGAGAAACTTTCCATAATTGTTTATTGGTTTTTGGGTGAATATACTCATTTTCATCCCATTTTATTTGTGGTAAATATTCATTTTTATATAAATTATCATTTAGTAATTTTCGCATTTTAAAAGGTGTTGTGAAAATAAATTCAGTTTTATCAAATTTTAAATTTTGCCAGTTTTCGATGGTTTGTTCATTGGGCAAATTATAAAAACTTTCGATGTAATTTTTCCACCAATTTTTGCTTGTTCTGCCATTTTTTTTATAATCTCCCAAAAAGGCAATTTTATATTTTGCGCGCGTTACAGCAACATAGAAGAGTCGCTTATTTTCTGCTTCTTCTTCTGCTCTTTCCCGATCTTTAATAGCTTTCAAAACTCCTGTTTTATCTGAATTTTCGTTTTTATCTTTTAACGTTATGCCAATTTCAATTTTGCCATCAAAGCGACCGTGAACAATACTCGAAGTATTTTTTTGTGATGATGCATTCATTTCTGGAATGATTACAGCTGGAAATTCGAGTCCCTTTGACTTGTGAATAGTAAGAATTCTAACTTTTGCGGAACTTGGAAAAACAGCCTGTGCAGTTCCTTTTTCATTCTCGATTTGGTATTTTAAAAAAATGTAAATATTGTGTAATGAGGAGCCATCAAGTGAAAGCTCGTGTAGTAAATTCAGTATTTTGTCTATATTTGCAATTCGTTGTTTACCAATGAGTTCACTGTAATATCCTAACTCACGCAAGTTTTCTGCAAGTACATTTTGAATGAGCATATCGAGTGGTAAAGTTTGTGCTTCGGTTTTCCAGTTTTCAATGGTATCGATGATTTTCGGGAAAGATTTTGTTCGTTTCATAAAAGTGAAAATATGTTCATTTTTCTCACGATTAGAAAGTAAATTTATTTGATTATCGTCCATTGCGAAAAAGGGACTGCGTAAAAATCCGATTAAGGCGATATCATCGAATGGATTGAGTAAAACGCTCACAAAATGGAATAAGTCTGCGACTTCTTGTTGTTGGAAAAGTCCACGCCCACCTTCTATTTCAAAAGGGATGTTGTATCTTTGAAAAGCAGTAAGATAATGATGAATGTTAGAAAATTTTCGCATTAAAACACCAACAACTGCATTTTCTTTTAACTCACTTTTATCTGCCCATTTTAGCATATTTTTTACCGCAAAGACTGCATTTAAGGCAGGAATATATTCAGTTTCATCTTCTGAATAAGTTGCTTGAATTGTGCAAACTATATCAGTTTTTTTGACAGCTTTTTCATTTGTGTTATCAGATTTTTTGAAAACTGTTGGCTCAAATTTTGCTTCGAAAGAATTTTTTGGATTTTTCGGCATAAATTTTGAGAAAATAGGGTTAATCACGCAGTTGATAAAATCTTTTGAAGAGCGATAATTATCATTAAAGGAGATGAGTGAGTTTAAAGCTGTTTCGGCACGATTCATTACTTCTACATCAGCTTGATTAAAGCGGTAAATTGACTGCTTTTTATCCCCGACAATGAAAAGTCCCTTTTGGCGTAAATTACCATTTTTATCTTGTGTAATCAGTTTGACAATGTCCCATCGTAAATCGTTTGTATCCTGAAACTCATCGACCATAATGTGCTTGAATCTATTCGCATATTTTTGGCGAATATTCTCATTATTTTGTAATAATTCACGCGTTTTTAAAATAATATCATTGAATGAGAGGTAGTTTAATTTTTTTTGTTTTTCTTCAATTTTTTGGGTAAATTCAGTAAATAATTTTAGTAGAGTTTTCAAAATTGGAATTGCTTTAAAATCAATGTCAGAAGGCGTTGAATTTATTTGGTTTTCAGAAATGTCAGTGGATTCAAGAAGCCTTTTACAAGCATGTTTATAGTTTTTGCAACTATTTTTATTTTGCCAATTTACTTGTTTTCCATCAAAAGACTTTCTGTATAAGAGTCTTTTTGTCATAAAAAACGGAATGATGATTTTGTGAATTAATTGTTGGCAGTTTTTTGCATGATTTTCAGTTTTTTGAAAATCTTGAAAAGCATGAGAAAGTTGCTCAAAGAAGATTACACTTTTGTCATCTTTAGTTTTTTTACAATTTTGAAAATTGATAATTTCCGCAATTCTTTTAGAGAAGTCATCAATGTCAAATTTGGGAGTAAATTTTTCGACCCAATTTTTCCAAATAACACTTTTTGAACTTGTGTTAATAAAATCTATCCAATTTTTGGTAAATCCGCGCTTATCATAGAAATAGGCAAAATATTGTTTGATTTGATAGGGTGAAAGTTTGGTTAAAAGTTGCTCTAAATCTTGCGAAAAATCATTGCTTAGTTTTTCGATAAAGTCATTCATTGTTTCGTCAAAACATCGTTTCTCATCAACTTCATCTTGTGTTTTAAATTTGGGGTCTAATCCCATAATATCTGCATTTTCACGCAAAATAAGCGAGCAAAAGCCATCAATGGTGGAGATGTAATTTTCCGAAAATGTGGACCGAAGCTTGCGTTTATAAGTCTCGGGGGCATTACTCAAATTTATACCTAAATTTATATTATGTTCTTTCAATTCCTCAATAGTTTCACCATGCAAAAGTTTGTTTAAATCTTTATGAATACGCTCTGCCATTTCGGCGGCAGCTTTTTTGGTGAATGTAATAACGAGAATATTCTTTACACCGAGATTGTTTTCGGGATTTTTTGCAAAACTATCCAAAATTTGGCAATATCTTTTGGAAAGTGCAAAAGTTTTACCTGCTCCGGCACACGCGGAAACAAATTTATTGGTTGATAAATCGAGTGCTTTTGCGAGTGGAGTTTCATTTATCATTTTACTTCTCCTTTTATAAGTATAGCTAACCTTTTTATTCTATTCATCATTACCTTTTGCCTGTATATTGAATGTTGCAAGATAAAAAAGATATTTTGCGAATTTTTAGCAAGAGATATTTTTAGTTGACATTATTCTTTCAACTAATTCTTCATTCCGTATAGATTTGGAAATAAAAATTGATTTGCCAAAGGAGGTACTGTGAAGGAAACTCGTCAGCAAATTATTGCCGTTTGTGGCATTGATTGCACTGCGTGTACCATACGCATAGCATCGCTTGGAGATACAGAAGCGGTAGAAGAATTGGTTGTGTGGTGGAAAAAGGAAGGCTGGTTGAAAGAAGATGAAGGTATGCCTGAACTCCTTAAGCAAAGTCCATTCTGTCAACACTGTCGGGGAGATCGATCAATGCATTGGTCTGCTAACTGCTGGATACTTAAGTGCTGTGTCGATGATAAGGGCTTAGAGTATTGTTACGAGTGTGAACAGTTTCCCTGCGAGCGTTTGAATAAGTGGGCACAGGGGAACTCTGATTATACACAAGCTTTGGAGCGTTTACACCAAATGAAAGAGAGAATGGTAAAATAATTCAATATTTTACCAAAAAAATTATAGGCTTTTTTTATTTCCCAACAAATCATTTGACAAGCAAAGAAAGATTATTTCTTTCGATGGTGAGGAGTAAAAGATAAATGGATAAACATAAAAATAGCAAAAAAGTTCGTATACACTCCCAAATCGGGAGTATCCACGAACTTGTTCGGGGATACAAACATTATACACAAGAAATAATTAAAACTTTACAGTAAAATAACGACACCAACATTTGACACCAGAAGTCAATTAGAGTCTATTGTTGGAGGTGGGAATTGAAGATTTACAAGAAAGAAGTTATAAAAAAGATTAGAGAATATTTCTCGCCTGAAAAAATATTTACTCGCAAAGAGTTGTATGATTTCTTGGAGTTAAATTTCTTTCCAAATCTAAAAGAAACAACTTTTCGCTGGCGAATATTTGAATTAAAGAAAACCAACATAATTGTTTCTGTAACAAGAGGTGTATTCAAACTATCTGAAAACAAAGAATTGTTTGTGCCAAATATCAATAATAAACTTTCAAAAATCAGCAATCAGTTACAAAAAAATTTTAGTTCAATATCTTATTCTCTTTGGAGTTCAAATTGGCTTAATGAATTTTCCAGACACCAAGCTACAAATGAAATAGTAATCGTAGAGGTGGAGAAAGAATTAGTAAATTCTGTTTTCAATTTGTTAATAGATAATAATTATAAGAATGTTTACATTGAACCTGATAAATTCGTCACAGAAACGTATATCTCTGAAAATCCAACTTCGATCATTGTAAAATCATTAATAACCAAATCCCCGATTCAATTTGTGAAGAATGCTGCAGTTCCAAAATTGGAAAAGATATTGGTTGATTTGTTCTCAGACAATAAATATCTCGTTGCTTATAAAGGATATGAGCAAAAGGTCATCTTTGAAAATGCGTTCGATAAATATCAGTTAAATCTTTCCAGTTTAATTAATTATAGTCGCAGAAGAAAAAAAGACAAACTTATCACAGAATTTTTAATTACGGAAATAAATATTGATGAGGAATTATTAAAATGATAAAAGAAAATTCCTATAAATCGGACTGGATTACAAAACTCAGAAACAAAAAGAAAAAGATAGATCCGATATTATGCGAAAAAATGATTAGAGCTTTGGGACTTCTGGAGCAATTAGTGATTAATAATCTCCAATTTGTTTTTAAAGGTGGAACTTCATTGATTTTACTCATAGAGAAACCACAAAGGTTTTCGATAGATATTGATATTAACACAGAGGAATCAAAAGAAAAATTATTAAACATTCTTAAAACAATATGTTCAAATGAGTTATTCAAAAGATTCGAAGAAAATAAAAGAAAGGATAGAGGCGTTCCAAAAGCTCATTTTAAGTTTTATTATGATTCTGTTATCAACGGGCGAGAAAACTATATTTTACTCGATGTCCTTTTTGATAAGCATTCATATCCTGAAGTAATTAAAACTCCCATTAAATCATTCTGGATAGATACTGATGAAAAAATTACAAAAGTAAATACTCCCTCAATTGATTCAATTCTCGGTGATAAACTTACAGTATTCGCTCCCAATACGACAGGCATTAAATACGGAAGCGGAAAATCTATGGAAATAATGAAACAGCTTTTTGATATTGGCAGATTATTCGATCATTTTAAAAATGTTAAAGTTGTAGCAGATTCTTTTATCGAAATTGCAAAAAAGGAATTGGAATATCGGGAGTCGAGTAAAACTACTGATGATGTTTTACACGACATTATCGTAACAAGTTTGATAGTATCACAATTTCCGGGTGGAACCAAATCAGATTCTTCTGAGCTTATTGAGTTAGTTGATGGATTAAAACGATTTAAAGGATTTCCGATTGATTTTTCATTCAGAGCAGATGATGCAGTCCTTGCTGCTGCAAAAGCAGCTTTTCTTGCTATAAAAATTTTGAATAAAGATTTCACAAAAATCGAGAAATTCTCAAATAAAGTAAAATATGATGAACCTGATTTCACCGACAAATACAAACATCTTAAAAAGTTAAAGAAGAGAAAAATTGAAGCTCATTATTTTTGGTGCAAAGTATTTGACTTATTGACATTTAATAAAGAATTGATTTGAAAATAAGAATAGTTCTGAATGAATATGCAAAATGAAGACTTGTGTATAACAAACAGCTCCACAGCTAAGCAAGGAGAGAAACGAGAAGAGCGTGGCAGCTACCAAACATTAGTGGTAATTTTACAAGAGCTCGAAAACCAAAACAAATTCCAGTA
>CAZWYK010000045.1:0-8504 GCA_964638205.1 uncultured Candidatus Cloacimonadota bacterium
CGATAAAGACATTAATGATATCATTCTTTTTTGGAATGTCGTTTGTATTGAATTCTTTCACAACAATTGGACTAGCAGATTTGTAGCCAATATCCACATAAATGTTACGCTCGTTTACATCTACGACAGTACCTTTGATAATGTTACCTTTTTTAAATTTGCTGTCGTGTTCACTAAGAAGAGTTTCCATTGTCTCTTCTTTTGTTTTGGCAGTAGTTTTTTTTACTGCTACTTTTTTTGTTTTTTGAACCTTTTTTGTTGGTTGTTTTTTCGCTTCTTTTTTTACTTTTTCTGCTTTTACTTCTTCTTTTACTTCGATAGGATCGCTTTCCAATTTTTCATTTCGATCGTTACACATCACATTTCCTCCTTAAAATCCGGGAATTTCCTCAATTTTTTCGACATTACCGCTCACATTTCCCATAATTTCGATAACCTTATTATACACTTCCACAATTACCCAGTCTGGGGTGGAAGCACCCGCTGTTAAACCAACTTTTTCAATCTTAGAAAACCAACTATCTTCAATTTCATTAGCTGTTTCAACATGGTGTGTCTTTACAAATTTTGTGCTAATTTTGGCAAGCATTTTTGTGTTTGAACTATTTTTACCACCAATCACAATCATTAAATCGCTCTCTTTTGCTAATTCTAAAGTAGATATTTGTCGTACACTTGTTGCGTTACAAATGGTGTTTATTACTCGCATTTCGGTACATTGCGGTAAAAGCGCATCAACTAAATTTTGAAAATCTTCAAAACGGCGTGTAGTTTGTGAAATAATTCCAATTTTCTGGAATTTTGTGGTCGGTAATTCATTTGCTTTTGCCACCACGAGTACTTTTTTTTGTGCATAGGAACGTAGAGCGATTACTTCGGGATGATTTTTGTCGCCTAAGATGATGACTTGATAATTTTGTTTGCTCAATTCTTCGGCGTATTGTTGAGTTTTAGAAACATACGGGCAAGTAGCATTAATGAATTTTATACCATTTTTTTCTAAATTTTGCATCACATTTTTTTCGATGCCATGCGACCGAATAATTGTGGTTCTATTGTCAATTTTTTTGATGTCATCGACATGCACAATGTTTTCATCTTCTAGCTTTTTAACCATTTGTGGATTATGAATGATTGGTCCCAAAGTGACAATGTTTTTATTTTGTTTTGCCGCTTCAAAAGCTATGTTTATTGCTCTTTTTACACCGAAACAGAAGCCAGAATTTTTTGCGATTTTAACACTCATTTTCTAATTCTCTAATTTTTTGCATTGTAAATTCTGCAATTTCACGATAAGTGTCTTTTATCTTTTCTGTTTTTTTAAATTGCGAAATTAATATTTTTTTGCCAATGACAATTTTTAGACTATCCATTCTGAAAAAAGATTTTAGCCAACTTGATGGATATTTAATAAAAATGGGCACAATATTTTTTTGAGTTTCAAATGCAATTTTACCAATGCCAGCTTTGACATTGGTAGATTTTCTGGTTCCTTCTGGGAAGATCATCAAAGAATGTCCGTTTGTTAATGCATTTTGAGCGGTTTTGATGGCAGTTCTGTCAACTTTTCCGCGCTTAATCGGAATAGAATTTAAATGACGCAAAAGCTTCCCAAAAAGAGGGTTTTTAAAAAGTTCAAATTTTGCTAAAATATAGATTTCTTTCTTGAGGGCACTGCCGATGAATGGTGGGTCAAGTAAGTGGATATGATTTGGAGCGATTATCGAGCCTTCGATGCTATCAAACCTCTCATCGTTAATGATTTTGTAGTTCCAAAAAACTCGCATTATGCCACGAATAGATGATGTGATAACATTGTAAAAAAATCTCATTTCTTTATCCTCTTGATTGCTTTATTTTTTGCAGAATAAACTCAACTTGTTCTTTTATTGTTAAGTTGCTGTTGTCAATTGGAATAGCGTCTATCGCTCGTTTTAATGGTGAAATTTCTCTTTTCGAATCGTTATTATCTCGCCAAATTAACTCTTTTTCTACTTCATCAAGATTGAGGATTTCACCTTTTTCTTTTGCTTCTTGCCAGCGACGCATTGCTCTTGTTTTTACATCTGCTACCATAAAAAATTTAAAATCTGCATTAGGGAAAACGACTGTGCCAATGTCTCGCCCATCCATGATTACTCCACCCTTTTCACCAATTTTTCTTTGTAAATCTACCATTTTTGCTCGTACTATGCCGATGGTAGCAATTTCAGAAGCAAGTTTAGTTATATCAGCTTCACGAATGCGTTGTGTGACATTTATATTGTTTAAAAATAGTTGATTTCCATTTTGTGAATACTCAATTTCAACTTTAATTTTTTCGAGCATTTTAGCTAATTTTTCGTTGTCTTTCAGATTTATGTTTTCCGTTAAGGTATTCAGTGCACAAGCACGGTACATTGCACCAGTGTCAATGTATATGTATGCCATTTTTTTTGCCAAAATTTTGGCAGTGGTACTTTTTCCTGAAGCACCAGGACCATCAATTGCGATAATGTATTTTTTCATGATTTTTCCTTAAAATTGATATGATAAACTTAAAATGTTATCCTCAAATTTTAGATGTAATTTCTTTTTTTTTTTTTAAAAATCAGTAAGATGTGCATCCACAAAAGCAACAGCAGCAGAAAGAAAGATTATAGTTCCGAGCCAAAACAGATAACTTTGTTGTTCGTTAGAGGAATTTAGATAATTTTCATAGTCATCGGTATCATTTGAAAGTTGATAATTTTCATAATATTTTTCTGCCTCTAAATGGTGATAAACTGCGAGACCAATGAGGCTGCTTTCCAAAATAAAAACAGCACCGCTTTTCCAATAATTTTGATTGTATAGTTGGCCACCGCCTGGAATGAGAGTGGAAAGAGCAGCTGCTTTTAGTGGCTTTTTCTCAACTTCAGCATTGAGAACAGCAAACAAGAACAAAAACACAATTAAAATTTTAGACCATTTTTTCATCTAATTTTCCATCAAAAGATTTTTTAAATGCCACAAAGTTATTTGCTAAAATTGCATTTCTGGCATCAGTAACTAATTCCAAATAAAAGTGTAAACTGTGTATTGATGCAAGTTGCATTGCTAAAAATTCATTTACATTGAAAAGATGACGGATGTAAGCACGGCTGAAATTTTGGCAGACATAACATTCACATTCTGCGTCAATTGGTCTAAAATCTTCTTTATATCGTGCCGATTTTATAATCATTTTTCCATTTCTAGTGAAAATGGTACCCTTGCGTGCGTTTCTAGTTGGCATCACGCAATCGAACATATCCACGCCATTCTCTATGTTATCTAACAAATCTTGTGGAGTGCCGACACCCATTAGGTAGCGTGGTTTATTTTGTGGCAGAATTGGGTCGAGAAATTTGGTAATACGCAGCATATCTTCCTTGTTTTCACCAACTGCTAATCCTCCAATTGAGTAGCCCGGGAAATCCATCTCCATCAATCTCTTGGCACTTTCTTCGCGTAAATCTTCATAAATTCCACCTTGAACAATGCCAAAGAGAGATTGCTTTTCGGGGTATTTGTGTGCTAATTTTCCTCGTTTTGCCCATTTTAAAGTGGTCTGCAATGAATCTGCTACATATTTTTTGGTTGCTGGAAACGGTGGACATTCGTCGAAAGACATAATAATGTCAGCTCCAATTGCATTTTGAATTTCAATTACCTTTTCGGGTGTAAACAGATGGTAACTACCGTCAATATGAGATTGAAATTGAACTCCCTCAGGCGTTATTTTACGTAAATCTGATAAACTCATAACTTGGAATCCGCCACTATCGGTTAAGATTGGTTTTTTCCAATTCATGAAATTATGCAGTCCTCCGGCTTTTTTAATTAACTCGTGGCCAGGTCGTAGGTAAAGATGATATGTGTTTCCCAAAATAATCTGTGCTTTTACATCGTCGTGTAAATTTTTTGGTGTCAAAGTTTTCACCGTTCCACGCGTTCCAACCGGCATAAAAATGGGTGTTTTTATTTCGCCGTGTGGTGTTTTTACGATGCCAGCTCTTGCTTTTCCACTTTTTGCTTCCAACTTAAAAATACTCATGTTATCACCTTGTTTCATGTTGTTTAATTGATAAATTTCGAAAATAAATTCTCGAAAAGTCATTCCAAAAAGCGAATATCATCAAAAGTAGAAGTAGTAGCATTCCTATTTTTTGTAACATAATTTGGATATTTTTGGAAAGAATTTTACCGCGAATTCTTTCTATAAAGCAGAAAAATATTAAACCACCATCCAAAATTGGAATCGGTAAAAGATTCATCACCATTAAAATAATGCTAATGGTTGCGATAAACATTAATGTGTTGCTAACTCCTTTTTTTGCATACTGTTGTGACATTGTGTAAATCATTACGGGTCCACCGACATTGGATTTTAAAGCTTGTGGATTGGCAATTAATTTAAAGAGCATCGCATAATTTGTGGCAACAACATTCACGGAAGTTAAGATACCATATTTTGTTGCTTCGACGAGGCTATATTTTTCTGAAATTGTGGTAGAAAATGGTTGGATAATGCCGATTATTTTACGATTATCAATAATATTTGTATCTAAATTTACCGTTTTATCGAAAATTTTACCATCTCTTTTAATTGTCAAAATTACTTTTTTGGCAGTACTTTCACCAATAGCATTTCGCATTTCATACCAATCTGTAACAGGGATTTTATTAACTGCTAAAATCTCATCATTTTTCATTAAACCTGCTTTATAAGCCGGTAAGCCGGGTGTTACTTCACCAATTTTAGCTGCCACAGCTGGCAAGAAATCAGATAACCAGTTTTCTTTTGAAATTTTGTCAGTTTCAATAAAAATAATTTCACCATTTCGCTCAATTTGAAAATTATCGGTTTCATTTTCGGTTGTAAACTTGATGATTTGTGTCCAGCTTTTCACATTATTACCATTTACATTTAAAAGCAAATCGTTACTTTGGAAAATAGCGTTTTTTGATTTTCCAATAATTGGTAGATTATCTTCATAATTTCTGCCAATGGCGAACGAGAAAATTAAAATTAAAATAGCAAAAATAAAGTTGGCAAAAGGTCCAGAAAACGCAATAATAGCTCGTTGCCACCATTTTTTTGTGTGGAAAGAATCTGTGTCAGATTTTTGTTCATCAGGATTTTCACCTTTCATTTTTAAATAACCACCGAGCGGAATTGCCGAAACTCGAAATTCTGTTTTCTGGGAGGTGAAAGAAAACAATTTTGGTCCAAATCCAATCGAAAATTTTTCCACTTCCACTCCGAAAAAACGAGCGGCAATGAAATGCCCAGCTTCGTGGACCAAAACCAAAATACCAAAAATTAAAATTGCCCCGATAGTACCGATAATAAACTCCAAAAAAATTTTTGCAATTCCGATTTTTTTGCTTTTAAGGTCAAGTTATTTAATCTAATTGTGATATTTTTGGTTGACATATTGCGGTAAAATTTCGATTGGAACTGAAAGGTGAGGATTTGAAGTGAGAAAAATATTCGTATGTTTGATGATTTTATTTGTAATTATTTCGTGCGTGAAAAATGAAGCTGAAATTAATTTTTCTAAAATTAAAAAAATAGCAAAAGAGAAAGATTCGTTTACTTATAAAACGGGCAAATTGGAAAAAGATGAAACTTTGGCAAATGCATTAATGAACAATGGTTTAGCCAGTGGAACTGCCTATAAATTTGTTAATCAATTAGATAAAATATTCAGTTTGCGGTATGCTCAACCCAATGACCAATATTGTGTGAAATTAGATACTTTAAGCGAAGTTGTCGAGATTGCCTTTCAGCCAAACGAAGTTCACACATATTGGGTTTTTCGCGATTCTGCTAGAAATTTTACCACCAAAATAGATACCTTACAATTAGTAAAAAAAAATGGTTTTTGTGAAGGTAAAATTGAATCATCCTTATGGAATGCGATGGTAAATGCCGGCGAAAAGCCAGCTCTCATTATGATGTTAACTCAAATTTTTCAGTGGGATATTGATTTTTTTATTGATCCGCAAAAAGGTGATAAATTTAAACTTATTTTCGAAAAATACACAAATGCAAATGATGGATTTGTGAAATACGGCAAAATATTAGTTGCAAATTACGAAAGCAAAAAAATAGATGAAACTGCCTATTTTTTCAAAACAAAAGACGGAACTGAAAAATATTACGACGAAAATGGTAAATGTTTCCAAAAAGCATTTTTGAAATCTCCTCTAAATTATAAACGCATAACATCTACTTTTGGCAGTCGTTACCACCCAATTCGTAAAAAAAGTATTTTCCATAATGGCGTAGATTACGCGGCGAGCTACGGTACACCGGTAGAAGCTGCTGCGGATGGAACAGTGATTCATTGTGGCTGGAAAGGTGGTCATCCAACGGTAAATGGGCGCAAGGGAGGTTATGGGAAAACGGTAATGGTTCGCCATTCAAATGGTTATAAAACCCTCTATGGGCATTTAAGTAAATACGGGAAATATAAAGTTGGTAGTCGCGTAAGTCAACACGATGTCATAGGTTATGTTGGTTCTACGGGACTCTCCACGGGCAATCATTTACATTATACAATTTATCATCACGATAAAGCAATTAATCCATTGAAACTGAAAAATGTTTCGGGACCACCAATTCCAAAAAGCGAGATGAAAGAATTTAAATCGGTTACAGATAGTTTAAAGATTATGCTAAAGAAGTAAATTTATTGACAATAAAGTGTCTTAATTTGTTTTTGCAGTCATGAAAAGTAAGTTGTAAAAAAAATAAAAAAAAGGAGTAATTTTATGAAGTTTACCTTTTTAAAAACGGGATTTATCCTGTTTTTGTTGGTTTTTTTCTTGTTACCAATCATCACGCATGCTGTGATTGACGAAGCTGAATTTATCGTTCAAAATTTATCAGTTGAAGATGTAAAGTATGATGATGGAACTGGATTAAAATTAACATGGGAACCACTTCCAAGAGAGAAGAGAATTATCGAATATCGTGTCTATCGCGGTGTTTCCGCAGACACTCTTTTCTACATCGGTCGTATCGATGTGAATGTAAAAACTGGAGTTTCCAGTACGACGATGAGTTATTTTGACAAAGATTGGAATTTCTTTGCTGATTTAACATCACCCTCGAAATTGAAAAGAGAAAAAGGGCAATCAGAGGATGGTGTTCTTTTTCAGAGTGTCCCGCGAGACATTAGTGTTTTAGGACCAGAGTTGGATAATTACACGATTCTTTCGATAATTCCAGAAAAAGATTTTTATTACAAAAAAAAGAAAGTTGAACACATTGTTGAAAATGATACGACAGCGTCAGATACAACCAATTATTCTGGTTTGAAGTTGCGTAATTTCTCAACTCTTTTGAAGAAATTGATTCCCAAAAAGAAATATTTTTACACAGTGGTAGCAGTTAATGAAGCACGTCGTTATTTTCCACAAGCAAAGATTGTTTCAGGACAAGCTGAGGACGATGCTCCCGAAAAGCCTAAAAAACTTTATCCTGTTTTTGTAGAAGATTTGAATCAACTTAATTTTGAATGGACAAATCCACAGAAAAGTAGCGATCTTGCTCATTTTTGTATCTACAAATTGCGAAAGGGAGATTTAAATAAATTTCGAGAAGCAGTTGAAAATGGAAAAGACGAAACGCCAGCAGAATTACTTTTGGTGAAAAATACAACAAGTCCAAACTCAGCTACAGAAAATTATGCTTCTATCAACATTGCAGATGGAAAAATTGTGGATGAGAATTTTGGCATCAATACAATCATAAATGCAAATGAACTTGGTAATTATTATTTCCTCTATTCATTTGTAGATTACGCTAGCCAAGAAACTTATTCCGATGTTTTCGAAATTGAATTCTGTAATTCAGATATTTTACCTGCAATCCCAGCTTTTGAAGTGGTGGATAGAATTGATGATAAAGGTGATTATAATACGATTTTTTGGGGAGATCCAGCCGTTAAATTGGTTGGCTCTACTTATCAAAATCAAGCAAAAACAAAACTTTTGGTGGCTTACGAAACTTACATAAATTCTTCTAAAAAGCTGAAAAATATTCACTTTGAAGTTTCAGACGAAAATGGTGAAATTATTCAAACGGTTAATGAATTTTTTATCGATAACAAAATTTTGGTGAAAATCCCTGAAAATTTGAAAAAGATAAATTTCAAAATAACACTAGAAGGCTATGAAAATTACGAAATCCAACAACAACTTGTTTATAATGAAGCGACGAAATCATTAAAACCAGCTACCACCTTTGTGAATGATACCGATTTAGAAAAGTTTAATTATGCGGTTTACAAAAAGAATTACTTGGATGATGAATTCGAGATCACCAAAAAACTTTCTGGTTTACAACGCGAGTATGATGATAAGATTAAATATGAAAAAGACCATTACAAAGTTCCGAAAATTTTTGATGCTGATAAAAAAATGATTTATGTTGCACCAACATTCGAGACTTATGATTTTGAAGGTGATTCGAGTTTAGTTGTAAATCT
>CAZWYK010000046.1:0-8321 GCA_964638205.1 uncultured Candidatus Cloacimonadota bacterium
CTTCTTCCGCCTACATAACCTTTGGCGGCTCTCAAAAAGACGCAGAAAAAAATATTTGAGAGCCGCCAAAGGTTATGTAGGCGGAAGAAGTAAACTTTATCGTACAGCTAGACAAGCTGTTGAAAAAGGCTGGTTATATGCTTATCGTGATAGACGTACCAAAAAACGCGAAATTAGAAAACTATGGATTATTCGTATCAACGCAGCAGCGAGAATGCACGAACTTTCTTACAGTAGATTCATCAGTGGCTTGAAAAAATCAAATGTTGAAATTGACAGAAAAGCTTTAGCCCATCTTGCGTTTCACGATATGAATGCGTTCAAAGCACTTTGTGATTTAGCAAAAAAACAAAAGTGATTTTTTGGAAAAACAGTGAAAGAACAGCTACAGAGCATTTTGGAATCAGCAAAAATTGAAATTTCAGAAGCAAAATCAATTCACGATTTGCATCAGATGAAATCAAAATATGTTGGCAAAAAAAGTGTTTTGAACGGACTTCTGAAACAAATCGGTACTCTTTCAAAAGAGGAGCGTCCGAAATTTGGGCAAATTGTTAATGTTGCAAAAGCAGACCTTTCAAAATTGATTGAAGCACGCGAAAGTGAGATAAAAGAGCTTGATTATTTGGCGAAGATTGAATCTGAAAAAATAGATTTGACGATGCCAGGTCGAAAACGTATAATCGGTTCGCTTCATCCCATTACAAAAGTGATTCAAGAGATTGAAGATGTTTTTATTTCGATGGGTTTCGAGGTGGCGTTGGGCCCTGATGTCGAAGATGAATTTCATAATTTTGATGCACTCAACACTCCGAAAGACCATCCTGCACGTGACTTATCTGACACTTTTTATGTTGATGATAACGTGCTTTTACGAACTCAAACCTCGACAGTTCAAGTTCGTGTGATGGAAAATCACAAACCACCGATAAAAATTATTTCGCTTGGTAGCTGCTATCGTAATGAAAATGACGCTTCGCATTCACCGATGTTTCATCAAGTGGAAGCACTTGTCGTTGATGAGGGAGTTAACTTTGCAGATTTACACAACATGTTGAATACTTTTGTGAAAAAGATGTTTGGTGAAAAAATTGAATCACGTATTCGACCACATTTTTTCCCATTTACCGAACCGAGTGCAGAAATTGACATCGTTTGCGTAAAGTGTTACGGAAAAGGTTGCAATCTTTGTAAGGGAAGCGGTTGGTTAGAAATGGGCGGAGCCGGTTTGGTCGATCCAAATGTCTTCGATAAATTGGGTATCGATTCGGAAAAATATACTGGTTATGCTTTTGGTTTGGGGATTGACAGAATCGCAATGTTGAAATATAAAATTCCTGATATGAGATTATTATTTGAAAATGACATTCGCTTTTTAAAGCAATTTTGATTATGAAAATAAGTTATAATTGGCTCAAAAATTATGTAAATTTAGATTTGCCAGCAACCGAATTGGAAGACAAATTAACATTTTCTGGAATTGAGGTGGAAGTTGTCGAAAATATCGGCGAAAGTGAAATTATTATCGCTAAAATTTTGGAACGAAAACAGCATCCAAATGCTGATAATCTTTCTGTTTGTAAAGTAGATAACGGTGAAAATGTAGTGCAAGTTGTTTGTGGTGCTCCCAATTGTGATACTGGCAAGACAATTGCTTTTGCACCATTAAATTCAAAAATAGGTGATTTCAAAATCAAAAAAGTGAAACTTCGCGGTGAAGAATCTTGCGGAATGATTTGCTCCGAAAAAGAGTTGGGTCTTTCCGAAAATAACGAAGGCATCATGGTTTTACCAAATGATGCACCGTTGGGCAAAAACTTATTTGAATACCTAAATTTTAAAGATACTTGTTTTGATGTTGAAATCACGCCAAACCGTCCTGATCTTTTAGGGATAATCGGAGTTGCTCGCGATATGGCAGCAGTAATGTCGCTTCCTCTAAATTTGCCAAAAATCGAGATTATTTCTCAAAAAGAAAAGATTGAAACGCAACTTTTTCTCCAAAATGATGTCGCAAGTTTATGCACACGCTACACTGCTCGTTTAATCAAAAATATCAAAATCGGTGAAAGCCCAAAATGGTTAAAAGAACGTCTTTTATCAGTTGGTTTACGCCCGATTAATAATGTAGTTGATATTACTAATTTTGTCATGATGGAATTTGGTCATCCCCTTCACGCTTTTGATTTTAGTAAAATTAAAGAACAAAAAATTATCATTCGAAATGCTAATGAAGGTGAAAAATTTGACGCTCTTGACGAAAAAACTTATGATTTGAAAAATGCAGATATTGTCATTGCGGATACTGAAAAAGTAATTGCTCTTGCTGGTGTTATTGGTGGTGCAAATTCGCATATCACTGCAGCAACAGCCGATATTGTTTTGGAAGTTGCCAATTTTAATTATAGCAATATTCGCAATACACGCAAAAGATTAGCAATTTCGACCGATTCATCTTATCGATTTGAACGCAATATTGCCGATGAAACAGTGGAAATCGTCAGCAATCGTGCTACGCAATTAATTTTAGAAATTGCTGGAGGTCAGCTTTTTGATGGAATTTTAGATTCATATCCAAATCCACAAAAATCCACAAAAATCGAGTTGCGTAAATCTAGAGTTGAAAAGCTTTTAGCGATAGAAATTCCCAAAGAAAAAATTGCCGAATATTTGCAAAAACTCGGATTAAAGTTGCTTGCCGAAAATGGTGATGTCCAAACTTATGAAATCCCACCGTATCGCAAAGATTTGACTCGTGAAATTGATTTAATTGAAGAAATTATCAGGCTTTATGGCTACAATAAACGAAAATCCAATTTACAATTGCCGAAAATTATGAATAAGAAGGAATTTTACAATCGCAGATTGGTGAAAAATGGTTTGGTTGAGAACGGGTTCTCAGAAGTGAAAAACTGGAATTTTGATGACCCCGCAAATTTAGATAAACTCAAAATTGTTGAAAATGACGAACGCCGAAATTTTGTGATGTTGAAAAATCCACTTGGCAGTAGTTTTTCAATAATGCGTTCTACTCTCATTCCATCACTTCTTAAAAATGCATTATTCAATGTAAATCATGGTCAAAAAGATTTGAAAATTTTTGAATTTTCCAAAGTTTTTACTCGAAAAGAGCAAAAATTAGCAAATGAAGAATGGACTATTTCTGGATTAATGACTGGAAAACTGAATCCAACTTTTTGGAAAGAAAAAGAGCAAAAATTAGATTTTTTTGATTTAAAAGGTGTGGTGGCAGAAATTTTTGAAAGACTTAAAATTAGTGGTTTACAATATCACGAAAGCATAGAAAAATTTTATCAGCCCAACTTTGCACTCGACATTAAGTTTGCTGGAAAAAAAATTGGTAATTTTGGAAAATTAGATGAAAAAATTACGGCGGATTTTGGTATAGAACAAGAGATTTTTGTTTTTGAATTAAAGCTAGACACTATTCTTAATTTAAATACTCAAATAAAATTTAAAGAAATACAGAAATTTCCACCAATTTTGCGCGATATTTCGTTCTTAATTTCAGAAAATTTTAATTATGCAGAAATGGTCAGATCAATTCAAAAAACAGATAAGACTATTCGTAAAATTGAATTATTTGATGAATTCAAAGGTGAAAATATTCCAAAAGGAAAGAGAAGTTTAACTTTTAGCTTGGTATTTTCTTCGGATGAAAAAACACTAACAGATGATTTTATCGCAAATGTGATGGGTGCTGTTGTGAAGGTTTTGCAGAAAAAATATCAAATTGAGATGAGGTGAAAATGGAAGAAAAACAAAATTTGAGTTTGGAAGAGAAAATTCAAAAATTAGTAAATGGCTACACTTCGTTGAAATCAAATTATGCTGATTTACAAATGCAACGTAATGATCTTCAGCGAAAATATGATGAACTATCAAGTTCTCAAAGTAGCAGTAATTCCGAGCTTTCAGATTTGAGAATAAAAAATCAGCAACAAATTACTCAAATTGAAAACTTACAACAAGAAGTTATAGATTTACGAGAAAAAGTAGGAAATCAACAAAAAAGTATGGACAGTGCGTCTTCAAAAGTGGACAATCTTTTTGACCAAATAGATTTGCTGTAAATTGTAATGAACTCTGTTGAGATAAAAATTTTAGATAAGAAGTATTTTTTCAAAACGGAAAATCCAGAAAAACTGAAAAAAACTGCCACATATCTCAATGGACAACTGGAGAAGATGAACGAGAAATACAATACTGTCGACCAACATAAACTGTTTGTTTTATATGCTTTGCGATTGACAGAACAGTATTTTGAGAATGAAAATGTTAACGAAAAGTTAACTGTGGAATTAGAAAACATCGCCAAGTTACTGGATGATGTAGAGATTAAATAACTCCTGCGATATTAGTGATATTATTTTGTTTCAGAACCAAGAAATAATCGGGAGTGGAACCGTTTGTGGCGCACCGGCCGAATGCGATTCGGACTTGTAAAATAGATTGGTGAAACACCCACTTTGAAAGTGGCTTCCGAAAACGATAATACACGGTATCGCGGGTTATAAACAAAGGAGAAATCGTGGGTAACATAATAAATATTACGATTGGTTTGGGAATTGGAATTTTCTTTACAGCAATTGTTGTTATTATTATAAATCAGATAAAAAAAACGGCGGATAACAAGAATATTATCAAATCAAATGATCTTGCCAAAAAAATTCTATCTGATGCAAAAGATGAGGCAAAACAATTACGAAAAGAGATTATTTTAGAAGCGAAAGAGAAATGGCACCAAGAACAAAAAGGCTATGAAAAAGAGATTAACTTTCGCAAAAAAGAGATTTATGAATTAGAAAAAGAATACAATCGTCGTGTTTCAAAATTGGATCAGCGTATTGATAATCTCGATAAAAGAGAAGGAAGCCTTCAAACTTTTGAAGCAACCTTAAACCAGAAAAAAAATGAATTGAACTCAGCAAAAGAAAAATTAGAAGGTTTGATTGAAAAAGAAAATACAAAACTTTCTGAAATTGCTAAGCTTTCTCGTGAAGAAGCAGTTCAAATTTTGAAAAATAACTTGAAAAATAAAGCACGAAATGAAGCAGCAAAAGAGATTCGCGAAATCGTGGAAAAAACAAAAAAAGAAGCAGATGGTGTGGCGTCAGGCATTATTGCAACTGCTATTCAGCGCGTTGCGGTAGATTATGTATCCGAGTCGACAGTTTCTGTTGTTTCATTGCCAGATGATGAGATGAAGGGTCGCATTATTGGTCGTGAAGGACGAAATATTCGAGCATTTGAAAATGTTTCTGGTATCGATTTGATTGTTGATGATACACCGGAAGCCGTTGTGCTTTCTGGTTTTGATCCAGTACGCCGTGAAATTGCACGCTTAGCACTCGAAAAACTTATTTCTGACGGTAGAATTCATCCTGGTAGAATTGAGCATGTCATCAAAAAAACTCAAAAAGAGATGGATGCAAATTTGATTAAAATTGGTGAAAAAGCTTGTATGGATGTGAATATTCATAACCTTTCATCAAACATTGTTAAGCTAATTGGAAGATTGCAATATCGTACAAGTTATGGTCAAAATATTTTGAAGCATTCTTTGGAAGCCGCTTGGGTTTGCGGAATTATGGCGGCAGAGCTTGGTTTGAACCAAGACATTGCACGCCGTGCTGGTTTCTTGCATGATTTAGGGAAGGCGGTTGATCACGAGTTAGATGGTTCACACGCCAAACTTGGGGCAGATATTGCCCGCAAAAACGGCGAAAGTAAAATAATTGTTAATTCTATCGAAGCACATCACGAAGAAGTGGAATATCAAAGTGTTTATGCTGTTCTTACACAGGTTGCCGATGCTGTTTCTGGTGCGAGACCTGGTGCTCGACGAGAAATTCTGGAAACTTATATGAAACGCCTCAACCAAATGGAAGAGATTGCAAATTCAATCGAAGGTGTGTCAAAATCTTATGCCATTCAAGCAGGTAGAGAGTTGCGAATTATTGTTGATGCGAATGTTGTTAAAGATAAGCAAACGGCTTTTATTGCCTCTGACATTGCGGCAAAAATAGAGAAAGAGATGCAATATCCTGGCCAAATAAAAGTGATGGTTATTAGGGAAATGCGACAGACAGCGATAGCAAAATGATAAATATTTTATTCATTGGTGACATTTTTGGAAAACCTGGACGAGATCTAGTCAGGGAGCAACTCCCAAAACTAAAGGAAGAATTTGCAGTTGATGTTTGCATTGCTAACGGCGAAAATATTGCAAGTGGTCGTGGTGTTACCCAAAAAACAACGAAGCAACTATTTGATGTTGGCGTGGATGTTTTCACGAGCGGAAATCATCTTTGGGACAAAAAAGAATCATTTGACTTTCTCAAAGAAGAAACTCGTATTGTGAAACCGCTTAATTCTCCTGAAACTGCGATTGGGGCAAAATACTGTGTTCACACCACAAAAATTGGCAATAAAGTTGTGATTTTATCTTTCATTGGGCAAGTTTTTATGTCGCCCGTAAATTCGCCATTTTCTACTCTTGAAAACATTTTGCCTGAGTTACAGCAAATTTCTAAGAATATCATTGTGGATTTGCACGCGGAAGCAACCGCAGAAAAACGAGCTTTTGGTTTTTTTGCCGATGGAAGAATTAGTGCGATGTTTGGAACTCATACTCACATTCAAACAGCTGATGAAGAGATTTTGCCAAACGGAACTGCCTACATTACGGATGTGGGAATGACGGGTCCGCACAATTCGGTAATCGGCATGAAAAAAGAGATAATTATCGAAAAAATTTTTACTGGAATGCCGAAAAGATTTGAAGTTGCAAAAGATGGGTTGCAGTTGAATGCAGTTTGCATTCAGTTAGATGAACAAACCGGTAAAGCACAAAGAATTACGAGAATTAAGAGGCATTTTTAGTGGATAAAATTTTGAAAGGATTACCCGTCTCGCGAAAAATTTACGCAAAAATTAAAAAACAAATTGCTCGCGAAAAATGGAATCCGAAATTAGCAATTATTTTTGTTGGAAATGACCCAGCTGCTGACTATTATGTCAAAATGCTTGAGAAAAAAAGCAAGAAAGTAGGTATTTTAGTCGAAACGATAAAACTAGGCTCTGCGGTTACCCAAACCGATTTTTTGCAGGTTTTGGGTAAATTAAATAATGACGAAACAGTAAATGGCATCATGATTCAAAAGCCACTTCCAACTCAAATTGATGAAACAGTCATCAATAACTTTATCAATCCGCAAAAAGATGTGGATGCTTTTCACCCGCTTAATCTTGGCAAGATGTTTCTTGATGAAGATACCTTCATACCCTGTACACCTGCAGCTGTTTTGGAGATATTAAAATTTTATGAAATCTCCACAAATGGTAAAAATGTTGTGATTTTAGGTAGGAGTAATGTGGTTGGGAAACCGTTAGCAAATTTATTGTTACGCAAAGATGAAACTGGAAATGCAACCGTCACAATTTGCCATAGCAGAACAAAAAAAATGAAAGAAATTACACGAAATGCTGATATCTTAATTGCAGCGATTGGTCGTCCAAAGTTTGTTTCAAAAGAAATGATAAAAGAAAGCGCTGTTGTGATTGATGTAGGTGTTAACCAGATTGTAACTGGTGAGAATACAACAAGTTATGTGGGTGATGTAGATTACAAAAATTGTTTAGAGAAAACTTTCTTTATGACGCCAGTTCCAGGTGGAGTAGGAACAGTTACGACCGCAAAATTATTGCAAAATGTAGTTAAAGCAATTGAATTTCAAAAAATGTGAAATAATTATGTTGACGAATAATAAAGCCCAAAACAAATGGAAAAAAACTAAAATTAGATAGATTTTGGAGGAGTAGATGTTTAAAATGAAATATGTATTATTGATTGTTTTATTGTTGAGTTTAGTGTTTATTTTTAATGCGTGCGGTAGAAAAGGCGAGCTTTCTATTAACCAACTGCCGGTAGTTGAGATTACATCTTATGGCGGCGTTGAAGATAGCCTAGGCGTTGAAGATACCATCAGTTTTCAACAGAAAATTTATTGGTCAGGGTACGATCATGATGGTGTAGTAGAAGGTTATGCTTTCAGAGTTATTGATGAAAGTGGAAATCCTATTCCAACACCATGGAATGATGTTATTGATGAAAATAATGGAGGTTGGATATATCATTATCTGCCAGGTGCTGACGAAAGCATTCCGCTTGCCGAAACAGAAGCAAGATCAATCTGGACAGACCAAGTTTATGCTATGATTAATTTTCCAGCAAACATAGATGGCGATAGTTTAACAACCACAAGCATTTTTGAAATCAAGTGTATTGATAGTGATGG
>CAZWYK010000047.1:0-8081 GCA_964638205.1 uncultured Candidatus Cloacimonadota bacterium
GATGAGAGCAGCAATGAAAATAGTTAACTCGCCGGCGTTACTGATAAATTCTAAGTTCAAGTAATTTGCGATGTTAAAGTTTCCTTTTAAATACGCCATAACTCCTAATCCCAAAGAGGATAAAATGACAATTCCGCTGGCAAGTCCATCTAAACCATCTGTTAGATTGACTGCATTTGAAGTAGCAGTAATCATGAAAATTACAAATGGAATGAAAAACCAACCGAGATAAAGGGAATAATTTTTTATGAAAGGAATATTAATGCCAATTATAGTAGATTCATTTTTCGTACTGAAATAGAGGACTGAGGCAATTAAAAGACCTAATGTGATTTGCGAAAAAAATTTATATTTTGCCTTTAAACCTTGTCTTTGATGGAGAAAATTTTTTTTAAAATCATCTAAAAAGCCTGTTCCACCCAACCAAATAGTGGTTACAAGCAAAATAATGATGTAACTGTTGAGCAGATTATTCCAAAGCAAAACAGATAACAAGAGACCACAAATAACGATTAAACCTCCCATTGTTGGTGTGCCAGCTTTGATTTTATGTGATACTGGCGTATGTGGGTTTACCGATTCAATTGCTTTGTGTTTTTCGAGTAATTTGATGAATTTTGGTCCCAAAATAAGTGAAAAAAAAGAAGCTGTAATGAAAGCTGCAATTGCCCTAAAAGTGATGTATTGGAAAACATTAAATACCGATAATCCAAAGATTTCATTCTCTAAAAGTGGTTTAAACAGATGATAAAACATTTATAACCTTCCTAAAATTTTTTCTAATTTTATGCCATGAGATGCCTTAATGAGGATAACAGCATCTTTGCATACTTTTTTCAACTCTTCTGATGAAAGCAATTTTTCTACATCACCAAAATGTGAACTTGCACCGTATAATTTTGCAAATTTACCAACCGAAATTACTTTTTTGAAACTCACATTTTTTAATTGTGTCGAAATTTTCTGATGGTATAATTTTGTCAATTTTCCTAATTCTAGCATATCACCAAGTATTGCAAAATGTGGTTTTTCTGGTTGGAAATTATTCCAAAAATTTATGGCAGATTCCATCGAATTTGGATTCGCATTGTAGCAATCAATGATGAGAATTTTATCTTTGTGATATTCAATTTGCATTCGCATCGAAATTTGAATGTTTTTTTGCAAACCACTTCGGATTTCTTCTTTTGAAAATCCTAATTCAGTGCAGACTGCAACTGCGATTGTCGCATTTAAAGTATATTCTGAAAAAGGGGTATTGATAACATATTTTTCGTTATTCACCATGAAATTTGTAATAATATTATCTGATTTTATATCTGTAATTTGATAATTACTAGTTAGATTTTTACCGAAAGTGATACCGTCAAATTCTTGTAATTTTTTGTAATTTACAGGGAAAAATTTTTGTTTTAAATTTGTACGAAAAAGAGCAGTTTTTTCTTTGTAAACCCCCTCTTCATTTTTTAGAAGTTCCAAATGAGAAGGACCAATAGCAGTAATTACACCGAAATCAGGCTGTAGGATTTTGGACAAAGTGGCAATTTCGCCAACTTGATTTGTGCCGATTTCAAAAACACCAAACTTGTGCTTTGGTTGAAGTTTAAAGATAGTTTTTGGAAGCCCGATGAGATTATTTTCATTGCCGAATGTTTTCAGAATAGGTGTTTTTTGTTGCAGAATATTCGCCAAAAATTCTTTGGTGGTAGTTTTGCCGTAAATTCCAGTGATTGCTATCGAAAAAATATCAAAATATGATTTGTATTTTGATGCTAATTTACCATAAGCATCTAACGTGTTTGGTACTTTGATGAGGTGACTATGCTCAATTTTGCAATCTTTATTTACAATTGCCCAACAATTATTTTTAAGCATATTTTCCACAAACTGATGGCCGTCAAAATTGTTGCCTTTCAACGCAAAAAAGAGTGAGTTTGGTTGGATTGTGCGTGAATCTGTCGAGATGGAATTCAGTAAAAACTCATCATCTGTTTTAAGATTATAATTGAAAATATGTTCCAAAAAAAGTGGGTCAATTGGAATGGCGAGATTGTTGTTTTTTGTGAAAGTTGCATTTTCAATGGTTGCCTTATCGCTAAAATAATGTTTAATTCCGTCAATTTCTTGGTAATTTTCGTGTCCTTTGCCAGCAATAAGCACGATATCGTCTTTTTTTGCTAAATTCATGGCAGTTTGAATAGCTATTTTTCGGTCTCTAACAATGGAAATATTGTCATTGCTTTTGGCACCCTTTAGAAGATCACGAATTATATTTGCCGGATTTTCAGAACGCGGATTATCATTTGTGAGAATGACTAAATCAGTAAAGTCAATCGCACTTTGTAGCATTTTTGGTCGCTTTTTTCGATCGCGATTGCCGCCTGCCCCAAACACGCAAATTAAACGGTTATTTTTTAATTTACTCAAAGTGGATAAGATATTTTTCAAAGCATCTGGTGTGTGTGCATAATCGATAAAAATGTTGAGATTTTTTTTGTTTATTACCTTTTCTAACCGCCCCGAAATGGGCTTGATATTTTGAGAATGATCGATTATTTTAGGTAGTGGGAATTTTCCTATTTCGTTGATGAGCGCAATCGCAGCAACTAAATTGTAACCATTAAATTCACCGATTAAATTGCTTTTTAACGAATGAAGCTTTGATCGATATTTTAATTGAAACTCATTTTGTTTGGTGTTTGTAAAAAAGTTTTTTATGGAATAATCTGCATCTTTAAAACCGAAGTTAAATTTGTTATTATTTAATTTATGAAAAAGTATTTTTCCATATTTATCGTCAGTATTTATTACCGAGATTAACTTCTTACCTGAACTAAAAAGTTTGAATTTTTCGTTTGCGTATTCGTCTAAATTTTTGTGGAAATCCAAATGATCTTGAGTAAGATTTGTGAAAATTGCACCATCAAAATTTAATGAAAAAACACGATCGAGAGCCAGTGCGTGCGAGGATACTTCCATTATCACAAATTTTATTTTTTTTTGTATCATTTCACTAAAAATTTGATTCAATTTGATAATGTCTGGCGTTGTTCTTTCGGTTGGAGAAAATTCATTTTCAATGGTGTAACCAAATGTGCCGATGATGCCAACTTTTTCGCCTAATTTTCGTAAAATTTGAGCAATAATATTAGTTGTTGTAGTTTTTCCATTTGTACCTGTCACACCTATTAAAGTGAATTTTGAGGTTGGATTACCAAAAAATAAATTAGCTAAAACTGCGGCTGATTTACGTGAATTTCCCACCAAGATTTGTGAACAATCAATTTCTAGAAAACGAGTTACAATTAATAATTTTGCACCTTTTTCAACTGCTTTTTCGGCGAAAAGATGTCCGTCAGTTTCAAAACCATTGATGCAAACAAAAATAGAATTTTCGGAAACCAATCGCGAGTCTGTTTCTAAATTTTTAAATGTAATTAGAGAGTCTAAATTTTGTTCATTTTGATAAAGTTCATGTTTTTTTAGAGTGTCTATAATTCTGGCTAAATTCATAATTTTGCTTTTACTAAACACTCAGAATTAAAATTAATTTTTGTTCCATTTTGAATTGATTGTTGCACAATTATGCCAGATCCTTCGATGCTTAAATTAAAATTATATTGATTAGCTTTTTCAATGGCTCTACCGATAGTTAGACCGATTAAGTTGGGCATAATATTTTGAGCTAAATCATGTTTTTTTGAGGGAAGTTCATCAAAAAATAGATAGATAATTTCATCTTTCGGATAACTGATGTTTGGTTTTGGAAATTGTTCTGAAACAGTGTTTGCATTGCCTATGATTTCAAAATTCAAATTC
Source organism: uncultured Candidatus Cloacimonadota bacterium (assembly GCA_964638205.1). Lineage (GTDB taxonomy): Bacteria > Cloacimonadota > Cloacimonadia > Cloacimonadales > TCS61 > TCS61. The sequence continues at coordinate 3,820 of CAZWYK010000047.1, forward strand.
GATTTATGCAATAATTCAAGTGCGTCACTTTTTGATAAATTAACTAAATTCGGAGCTGTAACGAAAGTGTTCTCCTCCATTTTTTTGCTATTACCAAGGTTGCTTTGCGGTAGATTGGCAATGTCGATAATTATATTTTTGAAGGTTGGAACAGCAGATTGTGACGCATAATATTTTTTATTTTCATAATTTGCTTCGTCGTAAACGACTACCATCGCATACTGTGGATTTTTAACTGGAAAAAATCCTGCAAAAAGAGAAGTGTATTTATCTTTTGAATATTTTCCATTAATTGCTTTTTCAGCGGTTCCGGTTTTACCAGCTACATCAAGGAATTTTACTCTTGTCTTTTGAGCAGTTCCATCTTCCACAACATCTTTCAAAAAGGTTTTCAAAGTGTCCAAAGATTTTTTATTTGAAATAGTTCTCAAAACTTTTGGTTGAATTTTTGTAATAATTTCAGAATGTTCATCAATAATTTTGTCTACGATGTAAGGTCGCATCACTTTTCCGCCGTTTGCAAGTGCACAATATGCATTTGCTAGTTGCAGGGCAGTTACGGAAATAGCTTGTCCAAATGAGATAGAATGCAGTGCATATCCACTCCAATTGGCTACTTTGTTTAATTTGCCAGCTGATTCACCATTCAAATTGTCACCAATTTTGTGACCAAACCCCAAATTCAAAATTAAGTCATAAAGTTTTTCTGTTCCAACTTTGTCGGCAATTCTGCTGATACCAGTATTTGAAGAGTGAACGATAACATTTTTGAAAGTTCGTTCTGGTTTTTTGTGATCTTCATCATCTCGAATTGTTCGTTTTTCTCCACTTTGATAATTACTTATGTAATCGGTACAATCAATTATGTCAGTTGGTTCGTAGATATTGTTTTCAATTGCCAAAAGTGCTGTGAATGGTTTGAAAGTAGAACCTGGCTCAAACATTGATGCCACTGCTTGATTTGCGGAAGTCCTCAAAACCTTTGCAGAAGCACCTAAATTCTTTTTTGAAATGCCGTGCATTGCCAAAATTTTTCCAGTTTCAGGTTCCATAATAATGCCAATTGCATTTTTCGCTTCATGCTCAATCAACCCCGTTGCGAGATTATTTTCCAAAATTTCTTGCAAGTTGTTGTCTATCGTTAAGACAAGCGAGTTGCCATTTTTTACCTCTTTTTTTTTGAAAAATTCAAACTGAAGTTTTGTGTTATTTCTGTTACCACCAATGATTTCTTGCCAACCATATTTGCCTTTTAAAATTTCGTTAAACCCACTTTCTAAACCACAAATACCATTCAATCGATAAAGTGGTATTTCTTTGCTATTTTTATCACTATTTTCAGCATTCGCAAAGCTGTCAGTATTTTGTTCTTTAACAATGCCCAAATAGCACGAGCCTAATTTGTCGAAAGGATAGATTCGTTCTATTTTTTTGAATGTGATAATCAGCCCTCTTTCAGCATCTATTTTCTTCAAATCGTTTTGAATTCTGATGATTTGCAATTCGGAAACATTTTCATAAATATATGTAACGTTACTGTTTAATTTTGTGTTTACATAGCCTTCGGAAAGATTGGTGTGTTTGGAAATGATTTTTGCAATTTGTGGGATTTTAGATTGAAGTTTTGTCGTGTCAAAATCAATCTGAAAGAAGCGTTTACTGCCAACCAACAACCTTTTATTTGAATCATAAATATTGCCTCTCTTAGGATAAATAATTTCTTTTTGAGGGCTTAACCGTGAATTGAGATTGTAAGGATTATTTACTTGAATAATAAAGAGATACACGATCCAAACGATGATGAAGATAATGTTTATAGCGGCAAAAACTTTTAATCTCATCTATTTAAAGCATCCGCAGATGGAATCAATAAATCTAAAAATGTGGCTTTATTATTGTTGTTTTCCAATTTTACTGTGATAATGTTTTCTCGTTCTTCATCTGGGAAAGACATATCTAATCGCTCTTTTGCAAGTTCAATAATTCGTTTTCGAGAGCAAAGGGAATTATTTCTTGCACAGAGATATTTTGCAATCTCTTTTTGCGAGTCAATACTTTTTTGAATATTTGCACAATCACGAGAATACTGTTTTATTTGATGATCATTTTGGAAATGTAAAAAAATAATCGCAAAAACTAAAAAAATAAAAAAAGCAATTTTTTTTATCATAAAATCTCCTTTTTTTCAGCAATGCGAAGTTTAGCACTGCGGGCACGATTGTTTTGCAAAATTTCAGCTGAAGTGGGCAATATTGGTTTTTTAGAAATAATTTTTAAAGTGGGTGTTTTATTGCAACCACATTTGAGTAAATCTGGTGGGCAGACGCAATCTATTGCCTCATTTTTAAAGAATTTTTTCACAATTCTATCTTCTAAACTGTGATACGAAATTACCGCGATACGACCACCTGGATGAAGGATTTTCACACTATCTGCGAGTGCAATTTTTAATGATTCCAATTCGTTATTCAAGAAAATGCGAATTGCTTGAAAAATGCGTGCTTTTGCTTTTATTTTTTGTTTCGAAAAAACAGTTCGATCAATTATTTCTGCTAATTCGGTCGTTGTGCAAATTTCTTTGATTTCGCGATTTTTAACGATGGCGCTGGCAATTCTACCAGATTCCTTTTCTTCACCGTATTCGTAGAAGATAGAGATTAGTTTTTCAAATGGAAATTTATTTATTACATCGAAAGCGGTAAGTGCGGCAGATTGGTCCATTCGCATATCCAAATCTGTATCGTAAATGAAACTAAAACCACGTTCAAACGAGTTTATTTGATGGGAAGAAACACCCAAATCAAATAGAATTCCATCAATATGTTTGATGCGATTTAGTGCTAAACCTGTTCTCAAATTTGCAAAGTTATCCCTAACAATGATTAATCTTTCCGAAAATTCTTTTTGTAAAGATGCTGTTTGTTTGATGGCATCTTCATCTCGGTCGAACGAAACAAGTGTGATGGTTTCATTTCTTTCTAAAATCGCTCTTGTGTGTCCGCCACCGCCTAAAGTGGTATCCACGTAAATACCGTGATCGCGGATGTTTAACGCATCAATTGATTCTTTTAATAGGACTGGAATGTGGTAGTCGCTCATTATTGATAATCCATCACATCGAATTCAAATTTTTCCAAAAGTTCGTTACGATAGTTTTCATAGCTAGCTGGATTCCAAACGGAGATGTAATTTCCATCACCTTTGATAATTACTTTTTTGTCGATTCCCACTAATTTAATGAGTTCTTCACTGATTTTAATGCGACCATTTGTTTCCATTTTCAATTCGGAAGTGGCAAAATTCCTCAAATAGATTAAAAGTCTTTTGTCCTCATTTGAACCATTCGTCAATTTTGCAATTTTTTGTTTCCAATTGTCGAGTGGGTAAATGGCAATATTCATTTTTTGGGGACCAATTGTGGCAATAACAGTTTGCTTGGCTTGTGTCGTAAACTTTTTTTTAAATTCAGCTGGAATTGAAACCCACTTGCCTTTGTTTACTGAATTTGAGTATGTACCTAAAAATTCACCTGACATCAATTACCTCCCTGTTTAAATGAGTAAATATGAGTAATTTTGAGTAAATATGAGTCAAATGTAAAAATGTGTCACGATTGGTCAAGTTTTTTTTTATTTTTTGAATGTGAGCGAATATATATCTATATATTCTTATTATACTTTTTCAAAACACTTGAGAAAAACCGTCAAATTTTTCTCAGTTATTTTAAGAATATTTTAAATTACTTGACGAAAACTAATCAAACAATCGTATTGCTTTTATTGAAAATCAAGGAGGAACGAAAAATGAAACTAAAATTTAAATGTCCAAAATGTGATTGTGAAGTTATAACGCATGTTTCTAAACCAGGTGATACAGTCCAGTGTAAGAATTGTTATACCAATGTAGAAGTCCCCGAAGATGCGATCGAGTGTCCCAATTTTTATGACTCCCCCACATTTATCCCTATGAATGAAACCCCCATAGATAGCTATCCCGCACTTAGAGGCATCGCCGGATTTCTTACCTTTTTGGCGTGGTTATCAGCAATGATTGGCATTGGCATTGCTATTTATGGTGGCACCTTGTTTGATAGCTATAGAACTGGAGACGCCGCACTCCCCACCTTACTTACTGGCATTTTTGGCGGCATGGTCGGTTTTATTATCTTCAAGTTCCAAGCGGAGATAATCTACCTTTTTATTGATATCAAAGAAGACCTCAGCGAGGTTGTTAAAAATACGAGGGGGAAATATTGACAAGCT
>CAZWYK010000048.1:0-7982 GCA_964638205.1 uncultured Candidatus Cloacimonadota bacterium
TCCGTAAATCAGTTTGGGCTTTTGGTGGAGAGGGTTGGGCATACGATATCGGTTACGGTGGAGTAGATGACGTTCTTGCTTCCGGCAAAAATATCAACATCTTGGTGATGGACACTGAAGTTTATTCAAATACAGGTGGGCAAGCTTCCAAAGCTACTCCACTCGGTTCGGTAGCAAAATTTGCTGAATCTGGCAAGAATACCATCAAAAAAGATTTAGGTAAAATGTTGATGAGTTACGGTTATATCTACATTGCAAGCATCTCCATGGGAGCAAATAAGAATCAAGCTCTCAAAGCAATTCGTGAAGCAGAAGCATTCGATGGACCTTCAATCGTGATGGCATACGCACCGTGCATAAATCATGGCATCAATATGGCGAATATGCAAAAAGAAGAGAAAAAAGCTGTTGACACTGGTTACTGGATTCTCTATCGTTATAATCCAGAATTGAAAAAAGAGGGAAAAAACCCACTCGTACTCGATTCAAAAGAGCCAACAAAACCTGTCGGAGATTTCTTGACTGGTGAAAAAAGATACACCATTTTAGAAGGCACATTCCCAGAAAAAGTGGACAAATTCCGTACAGATTTCGATGAATATGTGAAAGATAGATATATCGATTATAAAAAAATGGCATCTGAATAATTAAACATAGGTAGCTAATGTGAAAACCGCCCTTTGGGGGCGGTTTTTTTTGTTTTTAGACAAAAATGAAATGTTACTTCTATAAAATTATTATCCCAATTGTTACAAAGTTTTCTCTTGCTTAAACAATTAAAAAATGATTATTTTCACATAAAAACAAAATATTTCTCGAGAAAGTTCCCAACTATCCTAGGAAATGTTTTCAGCTTTCTTGGGATAATTTTTGAATATTAAGTGTGAAATAAGAGGGATAACTGTCTATTATAGTAGGTAGTTAATTAAAAAAAACTAAATAAATGGATAAAATTTTGCTAAAATAGTTTAGTCGAGACATTCATTTGGGAGATGGCGAAATATCAGTTGTTACAGTTACAATTAATAAAAAATTTTAGCTAAACTCAATTGAACTTTTAACGAATTGACAAAAAAAGCCTCTTTTTTTTCCTTGAAAAAAATAGTTGGGGAAAAATGAATAAAAAAAATATTTTTCAAGTATTGCTTTTGATAATCGTAATTGCGGTTGCAGCGATATTATATTTCAATAAAAAATATAATGTTACAAAGCAGGAGTTTTTGCTGGATACCATTGTGGAAATTACCGCTGTTTCCAAAAATGAAAATGTCGATAAAATTATCGATGATGCGTTTAATTTAATGAAGGAACTTGAAATAAAATATTCTTATCATCAGCAAAATAGTGAGTTACAAAAGATTAATGAAAATGTCATAAGCAAGCTCGATTCAGATTTTTATGAAATCTTGCAAACTGCAGAGGAAATTTACTTTCAATCTGCCAAATTATATGATGTGAGCATTGGGAATTTAACCGATTTGTGGGATTTTGAAAATAAAATAATTCCAACCCCTAATGAACTGATAAATGCTAATTATGGTTTTGAAAAAATTTCATTATCCGCAGCTAAATTAACAAAGCCGAGGGATTTGAAAATTAATCTTGGCAGTATTGCCAAGGGCTTTATTGTTGATGAAGCAGTAAAATGTTTGCAAGAAAATGGTGTTTTGAGTGGCGTTGTGAATGCGGGTGGTGAGATTAGGATTTTTGGAAAAAATAAAGCAATAAAAATTGGCATTCAACACCCCCGTAAAGCCCAAAATGAAATAATTTCCATCCTTAATATTCAGAATAGTGCGGTTGTAACCTCAGGGGATTACGAAAGATTTTTTATGCAAGATGGGAAAAGATATCACCACATCCTCAATCCACAAACAGGCTTTCCAGCTAAAAATGCAGTTTCCGTTACCGTTATTTCAAAAAATGCCATGCTCGCAGATGCCTACTCTACCGCATTATTTTTGATGCCACATCGGGAAGCTATTGAACTTGTGGAACAAACTAAAGATTTGGAATGTATTATATTTTATGAAAATAATAGTGTTTTGCAAAATGTGCAATCTAGTGGAATGAAAAAATATGTTTTGGAGTTTTAAATGAAGTGTAAAATTGATGTTCAAAGCTTAACTGATAAACGAAATGTGATGATTAACAAAGTTGGCGTGAAGAATGTAACCTACCCGATTATCGTAGACGATAGAGCAAATGGTGCACAGACGACAAGTGCAAATCTCGATATTTATGTGGAACTTCCTCATCACCATCGTGGTACGCATATGAGTCGTTTTATTGAGGTTCTAAACCATTTCCACAAAGAGAATTTCATCAATAAACTTCCCGATTTTTTACAGGAAATTAAAAAAGAATTAAATGCAAATGCGGCTTACACTCGCATAGAGTTTTCCTATTTTATGAAGAAATTTGCACCTGTTTCCGAGATTGCGTCCTTGATGTCTTACGATTGTTTTTTTGAAGCTTCATTCAAAGAAGAGTTTGCTTTGGAAATTGGTGTGAAGGTGCCTGTTACTTCACTTTGCCCGTGTTCAAAAGAGATTAGTGAACATGGTGCTCACAGCCAAAGATCGATAGTTACCGTGAAGGTTAATTTTAGCGAATTCATTTGGTTGGAAGAGTTGATTGAAATGGTGGAAAGTAGTGCAAGTTGTGAAATTTACTCACTTTTAAAGCGAGTGGACGAGAAATATGTAACTGAGAAAGCATTTGAAAATCCAGCTTTTGTGGAAGATATTGTGCGAGAGGTTACGATAAAATTTAGAGGAGATAGCCGTATCAGGAACTTTACGGTAGAATCAGAGAATTATGAATCAATTCATAATCATAGTGCGTATGCCTGCGTGGAGAGTAAAAAATAATGATTGCAAAATCCAAGATATTAGACAATAAACTGAAGATTATTTATGCCCAAAACGATTCAAATCCACTGGTTAGCTTACAGCTTTTCGTTCGAATTGGCTCATCTTGGGAGAGCCGAGAGGAAGCTGGTTTTTCTCACTTTATGGAACATTTAGTTTTTAAATCTACTCCAAAATTTCCACAAAACTCGGTGATGGAATACATTACTAATTTGGGAGGGCACTTCAATGCTTACACCGAATACGATTCGACTTGTTTTTACATCACATTACCATCCAAATTTTTGCAAGAAGGCATAGAGGTTTTAGCAGAATTAGCTCGATTTGCCAATTTTTCTGAAGCAGAATTTGATTTTGAAAAACAGGTTGTAATTGAAGAATTAAAAGAGTATCAAAATCATCCAGAAGAAGCATTTATGGATAAAATTACCGCAAGTTATTTTTCTGTAAATCCATACAGATTTCCAATTGTGGGCAACATTGCTACCCTAAAAAATGCCAAAAGAGCTAATTTGCATTTTTTTTATCAAAAATATTATTTTCCCGAAAATTGTTACTTTGTGATAACTGGCGATTTTGTGGAGAATGTCCTGATTGATGACATAAAAAAGTATTTTGGCGATTGGCAAAATAAAAAGAAAATTGAAAGAAAAAAAACATTTGGAGAATTTCCCAAGACACCCAAATTCTATTCATTCAAGAAGAAAATTTCACACGATTTTTTGGCTTTTGCATTACCAGATTTATCAGATGCCAACCCCAAAGCATATCATCTTTCTTTGGCTACAAAGGCATTTGCCATTGGTAAGAATTCGCGCTTGCACCAAAGATTATTCAATGATGAAAAAATTGTAGATAGTGTGAAAGCACATACTTATAGCGGTATAAACGATGGTGCTACTGTAATTTTGGTTATGCCCAAAAAAGGAGCAAACTTAACCAAAATTATTGATATTTTCCAAGAAGAATTAGAACAATTTTATCGGCATGGTTTGCATCACATCGAGCTGACAGAACAAAAACAAGAATTGACCCATTTTCACCGTTACTCGTTTGAATACATGGAATCCTTAGCATCTAGTTTAGGTAGCGAAGAGTTGGCAACAGATTTTCAAGAATTTTTTAATTATCCTGAAAAAATTCAAAATTTAGAAAATAATGAAATCTCCAAAGTTATCAAAAAATATTTTGATCCTCAACTTTTACAAACTTACCATTGTGGAAAACAAAAATTAGATGAAGCTGTTATTCTCGCTAAAATGAGTAAAAAGATACCTACTTCTACAAAAGCAAACCTACAAAAAGATGTAGTGCAAACTACCCTAGAAAATGGAATGAAACTTATTTTTAAAAGAGTGAAGGGAAAGCCAACAGTTGGAATTGCAATTTCTTACAATGTTTCTCAACTTAACGAAACAATGGGGAATAGAGGTGTAAATCTAATTACCGGTGGGATGCTACTTTACGGTAATGAAAAGCGAAACTATAAACAATTTCTCAATTTTTGTACTACCAATGGTATCCATTTTGGGGTAAATGCTGAAAGTGAAACGACTTCAATTCGGGCAAAATGTTTCAAAGAAATATTGCCAACAACGCTTGACTTAATGGCGGAAGTTGTTTTGAAGCCTACATTTCCACAAGAGCATTTGCAAAATTTACAGCTAACTTACAAAAGTAATTTAGACAGAGTGAAAGATTATCCCGAATATTTTGCGAGTAAATTGTGGAAACAGATGATTTTTGGCAAAAAAAGTAATCTCATCAATCGGTCTGGCAATAAAACAGCAATTGGCAGAATAACAGCACAACAGCTTCGTAATTGGCATCAGCGATATTACCATCCAGAAAATATGGCTATCTCAATTGTGGGTGATTTCGATTTTAACGAAGCACTTTTTATGTGTGAAAAGAATTTTGTGTTTCCCAAAAATGGTTTTGTAAAATCAAATCAAAAGCCTATTTTCCATCCTTCCGAAAAACATTTTGTTAAAAGAAATATTGGTTCAGATCAAGCAATTATCAACATTGGTGGTTTTGCGTGTAAAGGTGCAGATTTAAGAAAAAATACTGCATTTTATGTGTTGTCCCAGATTCTGGGTGGTGATACAGACTCTATTTTATTTAACGAATTGCGTGAAAAACGAGGGCTTGCTTACTCTGTTTTGTTTGATTTTAACTCCATCCACACTCTAGGTTTTTGGAATGCTATGGCAGTAGTAGATAAAAAAAATGGAAAACAAACAGTCGATTTAATTATGCAAATCTTTGAGGATATAAAAAATAATGGCATTCCCAAAAAGAAGCTGGAAATTACCAAAAATTACATCCGTGGACAGCGTTTGTTGGAAAATGAAAGCGTCTTAAATTTGGCCCACAATCTCTCAATTTTAGAAGCAATGGGTTATGGCTATCAATATTTTTTAAATCGTGAAAAACGATTGGATGAAGTTGATACAGAGATTCTACATAAATTAGCAAAAGAATATTTGAAAGATAGTTATACACATATATTGTCGTAAATGGAGCTATGGTGAAAAATTATAATATTGGCATCGATCTCGGTTCGAGAACTTCCAAAATTGTGGTATTGCACGAAAATGAAATAATTTTTACAGACATTTCAGATAGCGGGGTAAACCCAAAAGAAAAATCAGAAAAACTGCTTCAAGAAGCATTTGGTAAACTCAAAATATCAAAGGAAGATGTGAAAAATATTTTTTCAACTGGTTACGGTCGAAAGGTAGTTCCATTTGCTGACAAACGCATTTCAGAAATTTCCTGTCACGCTAAGGGCGTAAATTATCTCTTTCCGAAAGCACGCACGGTTATCGACATTGGGGGGCAAGATTCCAAAATAATTTTGCTCAATGAATTTGGTAAGGTTGTGGATTTCGTGATGAATGACCGTTGTGCAGCAGGCACTGGAAAATTTTTGGAAGTAGCAGCAATTACCTTGGAAACTACCGTTGATGAGTTGGGCATTATTTCGCACCAATCGTCAAAAATTGTGGATATAAACAGCACTTGCGTTGTTTTCGCTGAATCAGAGATTATTGGATTAATTGCTTCCGAAATGGGAAAATCAGATATTGTGAATGCTATTCATCATTCGATTGCCAAAAGAACCAAAAATTTAATTGCACGCTTAAATTGGCAGAAGGAAGTGGTTTTCACAGGTGGGGTTGCCAAAAACAGTGGTATGCAAAAAACGCTCTCTGAAATAATGGACACGACACTGTCAGTTCCACAAAATCCTTTTATAACTGGTGCTTTGGGTGCTGCTATTTTTGCGAAAGAAAATTTGTAGAATTAATTGCTGAAAAAATAATCGTAAATGTACTAATAAGTAAAACAGGTAAGAACTTCCGCGTTTGAAGTAAGAACAACTGTGTGTTAAGTAGGAACAACTATGTTTCAAGTAAGAGTAACTTTACTTTGAATGAGAACAATTTTACTTTTTGTGTCGATTCCTCTTCTCATAAATGCTGTTTGAAAGTAATAAAAAACAAAAAACTTAGCCACGGACATGGTGGCTTTGCGAAGCAAAACGCCATCAGTTTCAGACTAACACAGGCAAAAATAAAAATCAGTGTTTGGTCAGTGCAAGTCGGTGGCAAATGGTGCTTTTCTCATCGTAATCTGAGGTAAATGGCATAAAGCTGATTGGTGAGAACGAAGAAAATTGCATTGTAGACGGAGATTCCCTTGCCAGCGTGATACGCTTTGAAGAAGATTTAGGTGGCATTATTGACACCACGCGCTAATAACAGGTTTTACGATTACAAACGGTTTGGCTTCTTGTGGTGGTGGGATTTATTGTAGTTATTCCAGCTCAAGTTTGATGAATTTAATGATAAAGGACAATGAAACAATATGAAATTTAGGAAGAGGAGCGGTTTTTTTATGAAAAATTTTCCTAATGTGTTTTATTTTTGAGATAAATTTTCCATTTTCCCATTTTTTGTGTTTAACGGAATAGGTACACTAATGTTAAATCTAACATTGTCTTAAGTAGTATATTTTAAGCCATTTTTCGTGTATGCAGATGGTAACGGTGAAGTGCAAGCATACGGTGCTTCCCTAACTTTTCAAAATGCGGCTGGTTTAATTGATGTATTTCCAGTAGAATAAAAAACAAATTGAAATTATTGAGATTAAAACCGCCCTTTGTGGAGCGGTTTTTTATATGCAACTTGTGTTAAGTTGTTTTTGCTTTAATTATTGGCAATTCAACTTAATTACTACCGGACGGTGATCCGTGACGTATTCATAACGAGATTTGTCACCACCTTCCATAAATTTATCAATTGTAATCACTTTTACATCTGAGCCCATCTTCTTATACTCATCAAAAAGCTCATTCGATATGAGGATGTGATCTATATGGCTACGGTATTTCCAATAGGGATAAGACCAATTTGCGTCTTCATTTTCAGCAATTACCAAATCAACAAAAAGGTAGTTTTCGCTATTCAAAAATACATTGAATACATTACTGTCATCAACCAATTCGTCATTCATATCTCCAATCACACATACATTTTCTGTAGAAAGATTTTCTTCGATGTAATCATATAATTTTTGGCAAGCATCCTCTCTTCTGAGTTCATTTCTTTCGCCGGGCATTGCTTTTAAATGGTTGTTAATTAGGTAAAATTTTTCGGTCAAATAGGAAAATTCTAACACCAAAGGTTTGCGTGGAAAAGGCTGGTGGAATTTACTGTCATCTGCATAAATTTGATAAATGCTATCGGCGATTATTTTACTAGATTTATACAAATACGCTAAGTTCATATCCCATTCATTTGTGTCTGCCCGAAAGCCACACCAATTGTTTTGTGGATTTTTTTCGCGTAAATTATGCAATAGTTGTGTAAAATCCTTTTCACTTTGAATTTCCTGAAGACCGATTACATCAGCATCTATTGCTAAGATAATCTTGCTTACATAGTCAACGGTAAATTCTGTTTTGGGAAATTTCTGAATGTTCCAGCTCATAATTTCCAAAGTTTGCTCTTCTCCAAAAATTAATTTTTCATACTCAATTTCTGGTAAAATTTCGGCAAATAACATTGTTGCCCAAAACAACAATAATAACATTTTTTT
>CAZWYK010000049.1:0-7864 GCA_964638205.1 uncultured Candidatus Cloacimonadota bacterium
ATTCAAAAGTTGGTAAACCAGATTTAAAAATCCAATCGTCAAAGAAAGTTGGGAGATAATCATTTTCGGTAACTTCATCACAAATCTGCATAAAATCCGCAGTTACCACATTTCCATCGTGGAAAGTTTGAAAGTATGTCTGTAAAATTTCAAAAAAGTCTGCATCGCCTACAATACGACGCAACATATGCAGAACGGAAGCAGGTTTTTCATAAGTTGCTGGTGTAAAATAATAATTTGGCGAGATTGGGTCATAAACCGTGTAAGCACTACTTCCTGCCCAATTTTTGTAGTAGTTGTGGATACTCGCTTCGATATAATCTACCATCGCATCAAAACCTTGCCACTGTTCCATATAAAGTGCTTCTGAATAAGTGGCAAAACCTTCCGAAAGCCAAATATCTTTCCATGTTAAACAGGTTAAACAATTGCCAAACCATTGATGCGAAAGTTCGTGGGCAATCACCGCTTCGCCACCGTGATTTCCATTTATATTTTGACTTCCCAAAGTTGTCATTGTTTGATGTTCCATTGCGCTGTAAGTAGCAAAATTAGTAACTGCATTACCGTATTTTTCAAAAGGATATTCTCCATATAATTCAGAAAATACCTCCATCATAAATGGTAAGTTAGAAAAATCTTCTGTCGCATTTGCAACCATATTTGGTGGTACAAAATTTTGAATTGGAATGCCTTCAAAACTATTGTTTAATTCGGTCAAGTTCCTAACAACAAGTGACACTAAATAAGTAGCCATTGGATTTTCGCCAAGCCAATTGTGAGTCCGCGTGCCATCATCGTTTTCCACAACAGAATTTAAAATACCATTGCTCGCCACTTCCCAATCTTCGCGGCAAGTAATGTGTAAATCGACAATTGCCTTATCCCACGGATGATCGTAGCACGGCCACCAATAGCGTGAGGCATTGGGGTCGGAAATTGTGAACATATGACTGCTAGCAAAATACATTCCGAGACCATTCCAAATAGGATTTCCCGAATATTCCACAGAAGTTGTAAACTGTTCACCCACATTTATTTCACCTAATTGAATCGTGATTAAATTATTTTCATATTCATAATCTACCACGTTTCCATTCAGGAGAACACTACTAACGCTCATTTCTTCAAGTTCAAATTGAATTTCGGAAAGAATTTCCTCCGCAATTATTTCGGTAACCACAGTTCCAGAAATATGCTCACTTGCGTCATTAATTTCCATTGAAATATCGTAATTCAAGACATCAAAGCCGTGTGCAGAATCTGCTCTTGCCTCTTCATAATGTGGCACTTCGACCACCGCATTTTTCAGTCTATCGCAACGCGGACATGCAAAAATAGCAATCGTAACGATCATAAAAATTGAGAGAAAAATTAGTTTTTTCATGAATCCTCCATCAGTTCTTAATTATTTGTTCAAGATTGTTGTCAACAAATTCTTTCTTTGAAAAATAAGTTTTAAATTTTGCAGTTTTACCATTTGTGATAATTTGAAGTGCACCATCAACACCTTCGATAAATAAATTTTCTTTTAAAAAATCTAAGGTTTGCAACGTTTTTTGATGCGGAAAATTAAAACGATTTTTAAGGGGAGCCGAAACAAAAGCATATTTTGGAGTTACTAAATCAATAAATTTTTTTGTGGTAGAAGTAGCACTACCGTGATGGGAAACTTTCAAAAAATCACAATCCAAAAATTCGGAATAATTGTCACACAAATATTCTTCGCCATCACTTTCTAAATCTCCTGTAAAAAGAAGTGAAAAATCAAAATAATCGCATCGCATCACGATAGAAAGGTTATTGATATTTTTGTTGGCAAAACTTTTATCTGGATGAATGAATTTCAATTTCAAATCATTAAATTTAAGGTTGATTGTATCGGAAATCGTGATAACTTCACATTTTTCAAATTCAATTAAATCAATATAATTTTCCCAAATTTTGCGACTTTGAAATTCATCGGTTAGAATTAGATTTTTCACTTGCAATTTTTCTAGAATATATTCTAATCCACCGTAATGATCATTGTGAGCGTGTGTTATTAATACATAATCTATCGAACTAATGCGATTTTTTCGCAAATATGGTAACGCTGATTTTTCAAAATGTTTTGGCTTTGTTTCTGGTGGACCGCAATCAATGAGAATCGTTTGATTTTGTGATGTTTCAATTAAAAACAAATCGCCCAAACCACAATCAAAAAATGTAATTTTCAAGTTGTGTTGTCGTTCAACTTCAAAAAAGAAAAAAACGCAAAGCAACGCAATAATCAAAACCATTTTCACTATTTTTTTGCGAAGATATTTCCACCAAATAACAGTAAATAAAATTCCATAAATAGCGAGTAATTGAAGTAAATTTATCGATGCAAAATTATTGATAAATGGCAAACTTGCGACAAAGTTAGACCACATTTCAAAAAAATACATCAAAAATTCAAAACTGTTTTTAAAAAATAAAATAAATGGTAATGGTAACATAATCATCAGCAAACTAATGGGTAAAATAAAAGACATTAATGGAATTCCAACTATATTTCCGACAACGCCATTAAGATTAAAACATTGGAAATAATAGACAATTATTGGTGCCAAAAATATGTTCAAAATAAGTGAGCTAACAAATAGAATACAAGCTATGTTAAGAATTTTCTTGCCAAATTTCATAAAAATAATCTCATCTCGTGTAAATTGAAGAAACGAAATTTTGGGAACGATATTCAACATAACAAAAACAGCTAAAAAAGACATTTGCAGTCCAATCGAAAACAGTTGGTGTGGTGCAATCGCAGTAGTTATCAGTAATGAGGCAAATAAAATGTTATTTTTATCTGGTTTTCTCTGAAATATTTTGGCAAATAAAAATAGGCTTATCATTAATATTGCCCGCGAAACAGACGGCGACCACAAACAAATTGCAGCATAAAACACCAAAATAATCATCAATAAAATACGTGCAAAATTGCGATGCGGAATAAATGCATTTAACAAGCTCATCAACATTAAATAGATGATACCAACATGCAGTCCACTAATTGCCAACAAATGACTCAAGCCAGCTCTATTCATTAATTCACGCCATTCCACAGAATTGTTTTTATCGCCAATCACAACCGTTTTGATGAATCCAGCATATTTACCAAATTTAGCATCAATTTGCTGTCTGATATATTTACGAATCCGAATTACTATTTTTTGAAATTGTTGAGGTGAATTTTTGATTACTTTAATTTTTGTTTTAGCAAATCCAAACGCAAAAATATGTTGTAATTCTGAATATTTTGCATAATTAAATGCTGCTGGGTTTGAATTATTTTCAATGGTTTTAATCGTTGCAACAGTCTCAATTACATCACCATACTTCAGTCCTTTTTGAAAAGTAGAAAAACGAATTTTGCCGCAAACAGGATTATCAGCAATTTTAGATAAAGCTAATGTAAATCTATATTTTTTCTCGTATTTTACGACTTCAGATATAACTTTACCATGAATTGGTTGCAAAATTTCAGCATTATTTTGGATAATATTTTTAATGTGGTCTGGTGGAAACATTGGTTGAATTCTAAAAATACCCAAAAGCAAAAACAGAATTAAAATAATCAAATTTTTATATTTTGTTACAAAAAATAAAATAAAAATAATGCCTATTAACACGAATAAAACTAGTGGTAAAATGTTAAAGTATTTTCCAATTATAATCCCTAAAATCCAGAAAACAACTGGAATTAATAGTGGAGAACGGCGACCCATTCGCATTTTATTGAATTAGAATTTTAAAATCGCGTAAAGTTTTCTGATAAATTTTTTGATTGGTAAAAATTATCTCTTTTAAATTTGGATTTTGCCTATTTGTTTCACGCTTAGTTGCAGTTTGCACAACACTATTTATTTGCGAAAAGCCTATCTTTTCATCAAGAAAAAGTTGAACTGCAGCTTCATTTGCGGCATTCAAAATGGTGGGTAAAAGTCCGCCTTCTTTACCAACATTGACGGCAAATTCAAAAAGTGGATAACGCGCATTTTCAACTTTTTCAAACGATAAGTTTTGCAAATCTAAAATGTTGGTTTTTGCGATTTTAGAGATGATGTGTTGTGGATAAGTGAGTGCAAATAAAATTGGAATTTTCATAGTTGGAAAACCCATTTGCGATACAATCGAGCCGTCCACAAACTCCACAAGAGAATGAATAATCGATTGCGGATGAATTACCGTTTTTATCTTTCCAAATTCAACATTGAATAACCAATGTGCTTCAATCACTTCTAAAGCTTTATTCATCATCGTGGCACTATCAATTGTAATTTTCTTTCCCATTTTCCAATTTGGATGACTAAGGGCTTGTTTTAGGGTTATTTCATTAAATTTATTAAGTGGATAATCTCGAAAAGGGCCACCAGAAGCTGTCAAAATAAGCGAATCTACTTCTTCAACTTTAGCATTTCCAAGAGACTGCAAAATAGCACTATGCTCACTATCTACTGGCAAAATTTTGCAATTAGAAACTTTGTTCATCAAAATGTGACCCGCCATCACCAACGACTCTTTATTGGCAAGAGCCAAATCACAATTTCGCGAAATTGTGATGTCGGAATAGACCAAACCAGCCGAACCTGAAATAGCGTTTAACACAATATCGCAATCAACGGATTTCAATAATTGTTGCAATTCATGGTGTCCAAAATATAGTTTTGAATTAGCCAAATTTGACGAAATTTTTAGGTTTTCATTTGTCAAAACAATTTGCGAAATATCAAATTCTTCCGCTAATTGAAATAATTTTTCGGAATTCTGATGAGATGAAGCCAACACAATCTGAAATTCATCTTGGTGTTCACGAATAACTTCGATAGCAGAAGTTCCTATTGAACCAGTTATTCCTAAAATTGCAACTTTTTTCATAAAGTATATCCAAGCGAAATTTTTTGGGAATTTTCTAAATTACTGTTATTTTCAAATGAATAATTTAACCTAAATTTTTGCCATTTATAGGAAACTCCAACGGTAAAATAGTTGATATTATAACCACCCAAGATTTCAATTGCGGGGTGAATCGCAACTGATAATCCTAAATGTGAATCTATGCTGAATTTACTAAAATAGATATTTGTTTGGCGATTTTCTGCATAGATTTCAGTACGCAAAAATAATTTTGCTGTTTTTTTGAAAACCGTAAAGTTACGACTAATTTCTGCGTCTAAAGACGGATTTACAAATTCGTGTGAACCATTTGACCAAAAAATTTGGGTTGTGAAAAAATCGCGAAATTTCAAGGCAAAAAAGGTGTTTATGTTTAAATTTAAAACAGTTGAAATGTCCGCTCCAAAGCCGAAAGCATCTTCTTCTGCTAAATTACGAAACACAATTTTGGGGGTTATGCCAACTTGAAAATTAGAAATTTTCCGTTGAAATCCAAAATAAGCAACTACATCTGAATTATTGAGCAATTTATATTTGTATGGCCTATTATTTGCACTCAAAACAGAAGCTGTATCTTGCAACGCCGTTATTGGAATATCATCAACCGCAACACGCGTAAGCACAAAAAAAAATCCATTTAAGTCAGCTGAAAATGAATCGTAAGTTAGCAATCCACCATACTCTTCCGCATGCATAATTTCGAACTTTTCATTTGAAGAAATTAAAGCTGAATTCCAAAATGCAAAGCCAGAAGAAGAAATATCTGATAAACCACAACCACCCATTGCTGCGTTCCTTGCACTGCTGTTCATTTGGAAAATTTCACCAGCATATTTCTCTGCGAATAACCCTAAATTGCTCAAAAGCAAAACTATAATTATTATTTTTTTCATAATTTTCTCACAAATGTTCCGATTATTTTTTTTAACACACCATTTGAAAAAGAGATTGTCAGCTTCGCATCATCTCCTCCTCCAGCTACACTCAAAACCACACCCTCTCCAAATTTACTGTGGGTGATTTTTTGTCCAATTTTAAAATGTTTTTTATTTTCTAAAACAATATCTACATTAATTTTTCTTTTGGGTAAATAATCTCTTTTTACATTTTTTCGTTGAATAAATTTTTCATCTATTTCCTTTAAAAAACAACTTTCATGATTGTACAAAATGTCAGCAAAAGTCCGTCGTGTTTGAGCAAAACTCATAAAAACGCGTTTTTTCGCACGCGTAATCGCCACATAAAACAATCTGCGTTCTTCCTCCAGTTGACACTCATTTTCGAGCGAACGAGAATGTGGTAAAAGCCCTTCTTCCAGTCCAACAATAAACACATTTTCAAATTCCAAACCTTTCGCATTGTGCATCGTCATCAACTTTACGGATTGTTCATTTTCATCGTAATTATCCAAATCAGTTTGCAACAAAATACTCTGTAAATATTGTGCTAATTGTGGTTTTCCACCTACTTCTTTTTGAAAATTTTCACAAAATTCTTGTGATGCCACAATAAGCTCTTCTATGTTTTCTATGCGTGCAATATCTTGCGGATCATCACTATAGTACAAATCTTTCAATTCCAGTTCGTTAATCAATTTTTCGATAAAATCAGGAATATCTAATTCACCCGCTTCTTTTTGCCATTTCGCCATTTTTTTAGAAAACTCTTCTATCTTTTTTGCTCTATTTCCAATATATTTCAAAATACCATCAGATTGAACCGCATCCATTAATTTGAGTTCATTATCTGCTGCAAAATTGATAATTTTTTGAAGAGACGTTTTGCCAATACCCCGCGGCGGAAAATTCATAATACGCATTAAACTTTCATTATCTTGCGAATTTACAAACACTTTTAAATACGCCAAAATATCCTTTATCTCTTTGCGTTGATAAAAGTTAACTCCACCCACTACTTGATATCTAATGTTTTTTCGCATAAACGCACTTTCAAAAACTCGCGATTGTGCATTCGTGCGATATAAAATAACACACTCATTCAAGTTATCAGAAAATCCAGAAATTTTTTGAACCACAAAATCGGCTTCATCGCGTTCAGTTTTATACTCGATTAATTCAACTTTTGTGTTTGATTGAATATCACTCCATAACGCCTTTTGATGACGCGAGTAGTTATTTTTTATCAAACAATTTGCCGCATCCAGAATACTTTGCGGTGAACGGTAATTCTGCTCCAATTTCACAGTAAAAACATTTTTATAATCTTTTTCAAAATTAAGAATATTCTTGATGTCTGCACCACGCCAGCTATAAATAGCTTGATCATCATCACCAACCACACATAAATTTTGATGATTTTTAGCAATTAAATTCACTATTTTGAATTGTGCATAATTTGTATCTTGATATTCATCAATCATTACATATCGAAATTTCTGCTGATATTTTTGCCGAATAGTTTCGTTATCATGAAGTAACAATGCGGTATTCATTAATAAGTCATCAAAATCCATTCCATTATTTTCCATCAATATTTTCTGATATTCAACATAAATTTTGTGAACTGTTTCGGTGAAATAATTTTCTTCATTAAATAAAAAAAAATCTTTCGGTAAAATTAATGAATTTTTTTGATTACTAATTATTGATATTACTCTTTGAAATGGGAATTTTTTAGGGTCAACCTCCAACTTTTTGTACACTTTTTTGAGAAGTGATTTTGTGTCGACTGCATCATAAATTGTAAAATTAGAATTGTACGGAATTGCTCCATTTTCAAAACGCAATATCCGTGCACAAATGGAATGAAAAGTACCTACCCATAAGCTGTAAGTATCTATCTTGAATGTTGTTTTCAGACGAAATTTTAGTTCATTTGCTGCTTTATTAGTAAAGGTTACGACGAGAATATTTTGTGAACTTATTTTCTTTTCATTTATTAAATAAGCAGTTCGAAAAATCACAGATCTTGTCTTTCCACTGCC
>CAZWYK010000050.1:0-7718 GCA_964638205.1 uncultured Candidatus Cloacimonadota bacterium
GATAGATTTATCTGAATTTTTGAATGTAATATGACCAGCTATTTTTCCTTTTTCAGTGGCAAACAAGTGTAAACTGAACATTAAAATTGAAACGAGTAATATTTTTTTCATAATTTTCTCCATTCGCATTTAGTTCTTTTTGGTGTTTTTTATGTCAAGAAATATATGAAAAATATCTTGCGTAAAAATGTGTTATTTTTAGAAAGGCAGTGATGAGGAAATTTAAAATAGTTTCAGATTATCAACCGAAAGGTGATCAGCCAGCGGCAATTAATGAGCTGGTAAACGGCATTATCGCTGGTGAAAAACACCAAACACTTTTGGGTGTTACTGGTTCAGGAAAAACTTTTACGATTGCAAATGTCATCGAAAAAATCAACAAACCAACGCTTATTCTTTCACACAATAAAACCTTGGCTGCTCAACTTTACGGTGAATTGAAACAACTTTTTCCTGAAAATGCGGTCAATTTTTTCATCAGTTACTACGATTATTATCAACCAGAAGCGTACATCCCAGGGCAAGATATTTATATTGAAAAAGATGTTGATATAAATAATCAAATTGAAAAATTACGATTGCATGCCACAATGAGTTTAATGGAAAGGCAAGATGTGATTGTAGTTGCAAGTGTTTCTTGTATTTATGGCTTGGGGACTCCACAAAAATATCGTGATGCACTCATCCATCTAAAAGTTGGTGTAAATATTGAGAGAAATCAGCTTCTAAAAAAGCTCATTGGCATTCATTATGGAAGGAATGACATCGAGTTTCAACGCGGCACTTTTCGTGTGAAAGGTGATATTGTCGAAATTTATCCAGCCTATTTGGAAAATTCGATTCGAATTGAATTTTTTGGTGATGAGATTGAACGAATAACTCGGATAAATCCACTTGATAATAGGATTTTAGAAGAAGTTAAAGAATATCCCATATATCCCGCTAACCACTTTATTACCACTAAGCAATCCTTGAAGCGTGCCACAAAAGCGATTCGAACAGAATTAAAAGATCGCATCCAATATTTTGAAAAAAATAATAAACTTGTGGAAGCTCAACGCATCGAACAACGCACCAATTTTGATTTGGAGATGCTTTCTGAAATTGGTTTTTGCTCTGGTATCGAGAATTATTCGCGTCACTTAACCGGTGTCAAAAAGGGCGATCCGCCCAACTGTTTGCTTGATTATTTTCCCGATGATTTTTTGATGGTTATTGATGAGTCTCATGCCACAATTCCGCAAGTAAATGCGATGTACGGCGGTGATTTTACACGAAAAAAAAACTTAGTTGACTTTGGTTTTAGATTACCCTCTGCATTTGACAATCGACCTCTAAAATTTCCCGAATTTGAAAAAAAAATCAAGCAAGTTGTTTATCTTTCTGCGACGCCAGGTCCTTATGAAATGGAGAAGACAGAAGGTGTTGTTGTCGAGCAAGTTATTCGTCCGACAGGGCTTTTGGATCCAGAAATTGATGTTTTACCGATTGCTACTCAGATTGATGATTTATTGGAACAAATCCGTATTAGAACTTCTAAACAGCAGAAAATTTTAGTGACGACTTTAACCAAAAAAATGGCGGAAGATTTGAGTAAATATTTAGAAAAAGCTGGGATTCGAGTGCGCTATCTTCATAGCGAAATTAACACAATTGAGCGTTCTCAAATAATTCGTGACTTTCGTTTGGATAAATTTGATGTTTTAATTGGTATTAATCTATTGCGTGAAGGGCTTGATTTGCCAGAAGTATCTCTTGTTGCTATTCTTGACGCGGACAAAGCAGGTTTTTTGCGTTCAACAAGATCGTTGATTCAAACAGCAGGTCGTGCGGCCAGAAATGTGGATGGAAAAGTAATTTTTTACGCTGATAAAATGACGCCAGCAATGCGTGAAACAATTGATGAAACAAATCGCCGAAGGGTAAAACAGGCGATTTATAATCAGCAAAATAAAATTGTCCCAAAAACAATTAAAAAAAATGTTGACGACATTATGCTCTCTACAAGCGTGGCAGACGGATATCGTAAATCTGAAGGAAAAAAGGGGAAGTCGGAGAGAGATAACTTCTTGAAGTATTTAGAGTTAAACTCAAAAGAAGCGGTGGTCGATTTATTAAAAGAAGAGATGGAAAAAGCGGCAAAAAACTTGAAATTTGAAAAAGCAGCACAACTCAGAGATAGGATTTTTGAGTTAAGTGAGCTTGAATAAGAGGTTATTGATACCAAAAATGGACTCTTTAGAGTTACCTAAATTCAATCATTCAAACAACAATTATTGTATAAAATACACACGACTATAAACGGGATAATAGTATCTAAAAACAAGGAGAAATGATGTCGAAGACATTAAAAAATGACGAAGTAAAAAAACTCAAAACTGGCACTATAATTCACGGTGATGGTTCTGCTGCGAAAATGGAAGTGGAAGAAACAGAGATTAAATCGGAAGGTAATTATCGTGAGTCTCCGGTCTATATTTACCACGATTGGTGTAAAAAATGTGGTATTTGTGTCTCATTTTGCCCAACCGGAACTTTGGCGAGTAAACCAGATGGATCACCTTATGTTAAGCATCAAGAAAAATGCATTCATTGCGAAATGTGCGACAGGTTGTGTCCTGATTTTGCCATAACTGGTGCGAAGGAAAAATAGAGGAAAATTATGAAAAGTTCAGACAAAATGGTGTTGATGCAAGGTAATGAAGCGGTAGCCCGTGGAGCTATCGATGCGGGAGTAGATTTTTTTGGAGGCTATCCTATTACTCCATCTACCGAAATTGCAGAAATCCTTTCGGTAGAATTACCTAAAATAGGTGGAAAATTTATTCAAATGGAAGATGAAATTGCAGGCATTTCTTCAATAATTGGTGCTTCTCTTGCTGGTGCAAAGGCGATGACAGCAACAAGTGGTCCTGGATTTTCTCTGATGATGGAAGGGGTAGGCTTTGCCAAAATAACAGAAACGCCTTGTGTAGTTGTCAATGTTATGCGTGGCGGGCCGAGCACTGGCTTGCCGACCAAACCTTCACAGAGTGATATTATGCAGTCGCGTTGGGGAAATCACGGCGATGCACCAGCTATCGTTCTCTATCCAGATTCTGTGAAGGAAATTTATGAACTGACAATTAGGGCAGTCAATCTTTCCGAAAAATATAGAACTTGCGTGGTTTTGCTACTCGATGAAGTTTTGGGTCATATGCGTGAGGCAGTGGTGCTTCCAGATTTGGAAAAAGTGAAAATAGTCAATCGAATCAAACCAACGGTTCCACCAGAATGGTACAAACATTATCAAGATAAACCAAAATATATTCACCCAATGGCAAGTTACGGTGAGGGTTATCGTTTCCATGTTACTGGTTTGGCACACGATGCTTACGGTTTTCCAACCAATCGTGCTGACGAAGTAAAAATTATGATGAATCGTCTGCGTAAGAAAATTACACATCATTTGAAGGATTTAATTCAAGTGGAAAATTTCAAAATGGAAGATGCAAAGACTGCTATTTTCGCAGCTGGTATTACAGCTCGTGCAGCTAAAACAGCGGTAGAAAAATTGCGTAAATCTGGGAAAAAAGTTGGACTGATTCGTCCACTCACAATTTGGCCATTTCCAGATGAAGCAATGAAAGAATATTTCAAAGATGTGCATACAATAATTGTGCCGGAATTGAGCCAAGGTCAGATGCTTGGTGAGGTTCAAAGAGTGATGGGTGGTATTTGGAATATTAATACAAGTAAAACAAAAAAAATTGTTTCCATTCAGAAATGTAACGGAGAGTTGATTACGCCGGATGATATAATAAATAAAGTGAAAGAGGTTAGGTGAAATGTCAAAAATCAAACAAAAACACATTCATAATAAATATTTGAGACAGAAGAAGAAATTTCCTCATGTTTGGTGTCCGGGTTGTAGTAACGGCATCGTGATGGGTGCGATTATGCGCGCAGTTGGTGAGTTGGAATGGCGCCGTACAAATACAACGATGGTTTCGGGAATTGGATGTTCCAGTCGAATGCCAGTTTATGTGGATTTTAATACATTACATTCGCTTCATGGTAGAGCAATAGCTTATGCGACAGGTATCAAAATGTATAAACCTGAAATGGATGTGATGATTGTAACTGGTGATGGTGATGCAACTGCAATTGGTGGAAATCATTTTATTCACGCCGCTCGTCGCAACATAAATTTAACTGTTATTTTGATAAATAACAATATCTATGGCATGACTGGTGGACAATATTCTCCAACTACTCCTACTGGCGATAAAGCCACCACCACGCCTTACGGAAATTTAGATCCGACTTTTGATATTTGTGAACTTGCCATGGGTGCGGGTGCAACCTTTGTAGCGAGAACCTCGGCGTACCACGCTGTTGAGGCTCAATCTTTTATTAAACAAGGTTTGGAACACAAAGGATTTGCTTTGATAGAAGTTATTAGTGCGTGTCCTGTAATTTATGGAAAACTAAATAAAAAAGGCGATGCTTCTGAGATGATGCGTCAAATGAAAGAAAACATTATTCCTGTAAAATCTTTTGACGCTCTCGCTGAAAATGAAAGAGAAAATAAGCTTAAACGCGGTATTTTCCGTAAAGAAATTAAGCCAGAATATACAGCAGTATACGATAAACTTATCGACTCTCTCAAACCTGAAGATGGAGGAAAATAATGAATGGTAAGAATGAAATTCGTCTTAGTGGTAGTGGCGGGCAAGGGCTCATTACAGCTGGTATTATTTTGGCACGCGCCGCTGTAATAGACAATGCAATCGTAACGCAAACACAGAGTTATGGCCCCGAATCTCGCGGTGGAGCTAGTCGTGCTGATGTGATAATTAGTGATAAAAAATTCTATTTTCCAGAAGCGACAAGTTTTGATGTGCTTTTGGCACTAACTCAAGAAGCTTGCGATAAATATAGTGATGATTTGAAAGCAGATGGAATTTTGATTGCAGACAGTTCAAATGTAAAAAATGTTTCAGTGATGGATTCTACAATTTATGAAATTCCATTTACGAACATAGCGATGGAAAAATTAGGAAGTGTGCTTCCAACAAACATCATGTCACTCGGATTTTTGGTGAGAAAAACAGGTGTTGTGAGCGAAGCATCGTTGAAGAAAGCAGTAAAAAATTCAATTAAACCGAGATTTCACGAAATGAATATAAATGCTTTAAAAATCGGTTTTAAATTAGCAGATAAAGAGTGAAAATATGGAAACTAAAAAGACTGGAATTTATCTCTGTCAATGTGGCGGAAACATCTCTAACACGGTGGATTTGCCAAAAGTAAAAGAGCATCTGGAAAAAAAGAATAATGATATTTTGGTGCAAGAATATAGTCACATGTGTTCTGGAAAAGGACAACAACTTATCATTGACGATGTGAAGAAACACGGGTTAGAAAAAATAGTTGTTGCTTCTTGTTCACCTCATTTTCACGAAAAAACATTTCGTGGAGCTTTGAAAAAAGCAGGTTTGAATCCATATGTTTTGGAGATTGCCAATTTGCGCGAACATTGTTCGTGGATTCATAAAGATATCCCCGAAATTGCAACCGAAAAAGCAAAAGATATTGTCGATGCATCTCATTCAAAAGCAGAATTAGATTTTGCCTTACAAGAGAAAAAAATGCAATTAGGTAATGAAATTCTTGTTATTGGTGGTGGAATTGCTGGTATTCAAACTTCGCTTGATTTAGCTGATTCTGGCAAAAAAGTGACACTTGTAGAGAAATTACCAACTCTAGGTGGGATGATGGCGGTTCTTACAAAAACTTTCCCAACAGAAGATTGTGCAGCGTGCATTATTTCACCTAAAATGGCGGCAGTTACTGACCATCCGAACATCACACTTTACACGAATGCAGAAATTTTGGACATTGCTGGACATCGTCTTCATTTTGAAGCAAAAGTGAAGATACATCCGCGTTACATAAAAAGCGATATTGATATGGATCAATGTTTGATTTGCAATAAATGTACAGAAGTTTGTCCAGTTTCTCAGCCGAATTATTGGGAACAAGGAGTCATCGACCGTAAGGCGATTTATATTCCAGCGCCGCACGCAATTCCGTATCGCTATATTTTGGACACTGAAAATTGTTCTCATTTTATTGATAATTCGTGCTCAAAATGTGTGGATATTTGTCCTCAGAATGCGATTGATTTTACGCAAGAAGAAAAAGTCGTTGATGTGGCAGTAGATAGCGTTGTTGTGGCAACTGGTTATGATATTTTTGATGCGATGCGTAAACCTGTTTTTGGTTACGGAAAATTTAAGAATGTGGTTACAGCTTTGGAAATGGAACGCGTCGTCGATCATATTTCGGAAGCGGAGCCACCTCGAAAAATTGGAAAAAGAATTGCTTTTGTGCAGTGCGTTGGCTCGCGTGATGAACAAATTGGAAACGAATATTGCTCGCGTGTTTGCTGTATGTATTCGGTAAAATTAGCATCGCTCCTCAAACAGGCAAAACCAGAAAAAGATATCTATATCTTCTACACGGACTTGAGAGCATTCGGTAAAGGTTATGAAGAATATTATAAACGCGCTCAGAATATGGGAATCAAATTTGTGCGTGGCAAACCGTCCCATTTTGTGGAAAATAAAATTAACAAAAAAGTAACCGTAACGGTGGAAGATACTCTTTCGCGTAACATTATCGAATCGGATTTTGATTTAGTAGTTTTGGCGAATGGTTTGGAGCCGAATAAAGCGTCCGAGATAGTCGCCGACACTTTAAAATTAGCAAAATCTGATGATGGATTTTTCAAAGAAGCTCATCCGAAATACAAGCCAGTCGATACTTTGGTAGAAGGCGTTTTCTTAGCTGGTGTGGCACAAGGTCCGAAAGATATTCCAGATACAGTGACACAGGCAAGTGCAGCAGCAGCAAGGGTTATTGCTACTTTAGCACAAAAAGAGGTCCCAATTGATCCAATTTTAGCATTTGTTCGCCAAGATATTTGTGATGGTTGTCAAAAATGTTTGAATGCTTGCCCACCAAAAGCAATTTCAATGAATGCAGATGGAAAAGCGGAAGTAAATGAAGCACTCTGTTTGGGTTGTGGCTCGTGTTTAGAAAGTTGTCCTATCGAAGCTCTTGACTTGAATTATTATACAAATGACCAACTCTATGCAGAAGTTTCAGCAGCACTAAAATTCAAAAAAGATGATGAAAAACGGATTATTGTTTTTGCGGATGACAACACTACCTATCGTCTCGTCGATGCGTGCGGTGTTCGTAAAATGAAATACACCAATTACGCGCGCGTTTTCAGAGTGCCGAGTGTGAGTAGGATTACACCAAGCTTGATTGAGTATGCTTTTGCAAAAGGTGCAGATGCTGTATTTTTGGGTGATAGTCCTGTCAAAGCATCTCGCTTCGAATGGGCAAATGCGGTAACTCGCAAAAACGTGGAAGCAGTTACCGATAAATTCAAAAAATTAAACATCGAAACTGACAGACTAATTTTCTCACAATTTGAAGCAAAAGATTTGATGAAATTTATTTCTGAAATCAACAAACTTGCTGAATTGATAGATAAATGGGGCTCACTTTCTGATGAGCAAAAAGCTAAATTGGAGAGGTAACAATGGCTAAAAAAATTAAATTTACCGACAAAACAACCAAGTTTCTCGAAAAAATAATGGATTTGAGCGGCGAGCAAGTTACCCTTTGTGAACAGTGTGGAACCTGCTCTGGTGGTTGTC
>CAZWYK010000051.1:0-7588 GCA_964638205.1 uncultured Candidatus Cloacimonadota bacterium
ATTTCGGTGATAAATAGGGTGAGAGAGATTTGTGGAAAAGAAGTTTTTATTGAGGTGTTAATATCGGATTTTAATGGTGATTTGAAGCAGGTTGAAAAGGTCGTGAAAGCTGCTCCAAATGTATTGAATCATAATGTCGAGACTATTCCAAATTTGTATGCTGAAGTGCGACCAATGGCAGATTTCGAACAGTCTATTAGGGTTCTCAAAAAAGCGCGTGAAACTGATTCTAAAATAGTTACAAAAAGTGGTTTTATGGTTGGTTTGGGAGAAACGAAAACAGAAGTTCTTTCTTTGATGCAAAGATTACGCGAAGCAGATGTAGATATTTTAACGATTGGACAATATCTTCAACCTTCCAAAAAGCATTATCCGGTGCGGGAATATGTTCATCCGGATATATTTGCGTTTTACAAAACAGAAGGTGAAAAAATGGGATTCAAAATAGTCGAATCTGCACCACTTGTGCGCAGTTCTTACCACGCAGAAAGAGCCGAAAAATTGATAGTAAAAAGGAGATAATTATGCAAATCACAATTACAGCACGCCACTTTGATTTGACTGACGCAATTCGGGATCATGTTTATGCAAATAGTGAGAGGATTGAGAAATTTTTTGATCACATCATTGACATTCACTTTGTTCTTTCGTTTGAGAACAATCGTAGTAATGTGGAACTTCTCGTTCATGCACCAAAACATACTTTGAAGAGCGAAGTAACAGAAAAAGATATGTATTTAGCGATTGACGAAGTGATTGACAAAATGGTGATTCAAATCAAAAAAATGAAGAGCAAATGGAATGGACATCACAAAAAAAGTTTAAAGGAAAACGCACAATTTGTTCAGGCTAATTTGATTGAAAAAACGAACGAAAAAAAAGTTGTAAATATAAAGAGGATTTTTGCGGAAGGGATGACGATTAACGATGCAATTGACCATTTTGAAGGTACGAAAGAGTCTTACCTTATTTTTAAAAATTTGGAGACGGACAGCGTTAATGTGCTTATCAAAAAAGATGATGAGCACTACAAATTAATTGAACCGTAAATTTATTTTCCCGTTTTCAAAATTTTGGGAACGGGAAGTTTTTATCATAAAGTAAGGAGGATTTCGTGAAAAAAATTGAGGTGAAAAAATTTTATCAGACTAAACAAAATGATTTTTTACTCTCTTTGATAACTGACCCAGCAACGATGGAACGAGATATTGTGAGCCAATATCTCAGCCGTCCTGGATTAGCTTTTGCTGGTTATTTTGAACAATTTGATTATAGGCGAATTCAAGTTCTCGGTGAAAAAGAAATAAGTTTTTTGCAGTCGCAAAAGAGTGAACAACTTTATCGAATTACGCAAGAAATTTTTACTTACGATATTCCTTGTTTCATTGTTACAAAGGGACTTTCAGTTCCAGAGCAAATGATTTTTTTGGCGAATGATTTAAAAATTCCAATTTTTGTTTCGCGTTTAACAACGGAAAAGCTTTACGATTTTTTGCGGAAATATTTAGCAGATATTTTTGCGCCTTCAAAAACAATTCATGGTACCTTGGTTGATGTTTTTGGCGTTGGGGTTTTATTGACAGGTAAAAGTGGTATCGGCAAAAGTGAATGTGCACTTGATTTGGTGGAAAGAGGGCAAAGATTAGTTACAGATGATGTGGTAAAAATGATTGCGAAAGATGGCAAAATTATTGGAAAATCAGCAAATAACTACGGTTATTTTATGGAAGTTCGTGGAATCGGTCTTATTGATGTGGCAAAAATGTTTGGTATTCACGCTGTTTGTCTGGAAAAGCAAATTGATGTTCAAATTGAATTGATGCAATGGAAGGATAATATGGATTATGAAAGAATTGGTCTGACGGAAAATCATGTGAATATTCTTGACACGAAAATCCCTATTATTTACCTACCTGTTTCATCTGGAAAAAATGTTTCGGTCATCATTGAGGTGGTGGCGATGAATTATATGTTAAAAAGTTATGGCTACGATGCTGCTAAGGAATTTACTCAAAAAATTCAGGCAGATATAATTGAAAAATCAAAAAAATAATGAGAGAATTATGTTAAGAAAAACAGTTGAAATTACGAATAAACTTGGAATGCATGCTCGTCCAGCTACAATGATTGTGAAAGTGGCAACACGTTTTCGTTCCGAATTTAAAATAATTAAAGATAATATGGAGATTAATGGTAAAAGCATTATGGGGGTGATGACGCTCGCAGCTGAATACGGTTCAAAATTGGAGCTGGTAGTGGAAGGAGTTGATGAGAAACATCTTTTAAATGAGATAGCAGAACTGTTCGCAAGTAAGTTTAACGAAGAATAATAATGAAAAAAATGAAGGGTATTTCAGTCTCAAATGGTGTTGCTATTGGACGAGCACAAATAGTTTCAAAGCCAAAATTAGAAATATCAAAAAAAACAATCGAACACCACGAAATCAAACCTGAAATCGAGCGTTTTGAAGAAAATCTTCAACAAGTTTTGGGTGATATTGACCATTTAATCGAGAATATTGCACACTCAAAAGATGATAAAGATATCCTTTTTACCCACAAAATGATTTTACAAGATCCAGAATTTATTAAAAAAATAAAAAAACTGATTAATAATGAACTTTTAAGTTTAGAAATGGCGATAAAAATTCATTTTACCGATATTGTAGAAATTTTCAACAATATGGAAAATGATTACTTTGCACAGCGCTCATCAGATTATGAAGATGTGGCTTATCGACTTTTGAGCCAAGTTTTACAACAAAAAACTGATTTTTTAGAAAAAGTGGAAGAGAACACAATTTTGATTATGGAGAATATATCTCCGTCGCTTGTTACCAAAGTTTTTGCCAAAAATATTGGGGGATTGTGTACAGAAAAAGGGAGCAAAAACTCCCATAGTAGTATTATCGCACGTTCGATGAATTTGCCGATGATTGTTAATATTTCAGATTTATTGAAAAATGTTAAAAATAATGATTTATTAATTGTTGATGGGAATACTGGTGATTTAGTTGTTTCTGCTGAGAAGGAAATTTTGCAGAAATATAATCGAATTCAGAAAGCAGAAGTAAGTGAAAAAGAGTATCTTCAGAAATTGATTGATATTCCATCTGAGACTCAAGATGGTAGAAAAATAAAATTGATGAGTAATATCGAAATTCCGCAAGAAATGGAACAAGTTTTAAATGTAAAAAGTGAAGGTATAGGTCTCTTTAGAACTGAATTTATGTTTATCGGCCAGACGAAATTACCATCTGAAAATGCGCAGTATAAAGTGTATCGTGAAATTGCGAAAAGTTGTTACCCAGAACCTTTGACTATTCGCACTATTGATGTGGGTGGAGATAAACTTTCACAACTTTTAAACATAGAACATGAAATAAATCCAAATCTTGGTTGTCGCGGAATTAGAATTTCGTTACGCCACGATGAGGTTTTTAAAACGCAAATTAAAGCAATTTATCGAGCGAATATAAAAGGAAATATTAAAGTAATGTTTCCAATGATTTCAAGTGTTGGTGAGATTCATAAAGTGCGTCAAATTATGAAGGAATGTGAAGCTGAATTGAAACGAGACGGTCAAGATTTTTACCCAAATTTGAAAATCGGAGCAATGATAGAAATTCCGTCTGCTGCTGTTACTTCCGATATGATTGCAAAAGAGTGTGATTTTTTGAGTATTGGTACGAACGACTTGGTACAATATACTTTGGCTGTAGATCGCGATAATCCCTCAGTTGAGGAGTATTATCAGCCCAGTAGCCAAGCTGTTTTACGGTTGATTAAAATGACGGTTGAAAATGCACATAAAGCACAAATTAAGGTGGCGATTTGTGGCGAAATGGCTTCCGAAAAAAAGTACATAAAACTCTTAATTGGACTTGGAATTGATGAATTTAGTGTCAGTCCAGGGCGGTTGTTGATGGTAAAAAACGAAATAATAAAAGCGAATTTTAAGGATGCAAAAAGTTTTGATGAGAGAATTTTTTGTGCTCTTGAAGAGGTAGAATAGAAGGAATAATTATGCAAAAAGAGAGACATTTATTTACATCAGAATCAGTTACGGAAGGTCATCCAGATAAAATGGCTGATCAAATTTCAGATGCAATTTTAGATGCAATTTTAGTAGAAGATAAAAATGCACGAGTGGCGTGTGAAACATTTTTGACAACAGGAATGGCGCTGGTTGGCGGTGAAATTACCACAAAATGTTATGTAGATATTCCCAAAATTGTGCGTGAAACGATTGCTCAAATTGGCTATATAAATGCAGACTTTGGTATTGATGCAAAAACTTGTGCAGTGCTCACTTCGATTGGCAGACAATCTCCGGATATCGCTCTTGGGGTGGATAGGCATGGAGCTGGAGACCAGGGTATGATGTTCGGTTATGCTTGTGATGAAACACCAGAATTAATGCCGATGCCTATTTCCTATGCACATAAATTAGCACACAAACTAGCCGAAGTCAGAAAAAATAAAACAATAGATTATCTTCGGCCAGATGGCAAAACTCAAGTTACAATTGAGTATGAAAATGGCAAACCTAAACGAGTCGATACAGTTGTTATTTCTACCCAACATGATCCAAAAATAGAACAGAATCAGATTCAAAAAGATATTGAAAAATATATAATTTCTCCAATAATTCCCGCAAAGATGATGGATGGTAAAACCAAAATTATTGTGAATCCAACTGGTCGTTTTGTACAGGGTGGTCCACACGCAGATGCTGGGCTTACCGGTCGAAAGATTATTGTCGATACTTACGGTGGTAAAGGGAGTCATGGTGGTGGTGCTTTTAGCGGGAAAGACCCATCAAAAGTGGATAGAAGCGCTTCTTATATGGCACGTTACATTGCTAAAAATATTGTGGCATCTGGCGTTGTGCATGAATGTGAAGTACAGCTGGCGTATGCAATTGGAGTTGCAGAACCAGTTTCGGTAATGATCGATACATTTGGAAAACATCCCGATATGAAATTAGAAAAAGTGGTAAGAAAATTATTTGATTTAACGCCAACTGGTATAATTGACAAACTAGATTTACTGAATCCCATTTATCAAAAAACAGCAACTTACGGTCATTTCGGTCACTTTGAATTTTCGTGGGAAAAAACTGATATGAAAGATAAAATTAAAAAATGTTTTCGGGAGATGAAATGAATTATCGTGTGTTAGCCATAAACCCAGGTTCTACTTCTACGAAAATTGCTGTCTTTGATGATACCAAAAAAGTTTTTGTTGAAGTGCTTCGTCACGATGCCCAGAAAATAGCAGAATTTGGTGGTATTATCGAACAGTTTGAATTTCGTAAAAAGTTGGTTATAGAGGCTTTGCAAAAACATCAAGTTGATATTTTATCACTCAAAGCTGTAGTAGGTAGAGGTGGGCTCGTAAAATCATTAAATAGCGGAACTTATAAGGTTGATGAACAAATGCTTGCAGATTTGAAAAATCCAAAATTATGGGGTAGAATTCATGCCTCAAATTTAGGGGCATTCATAGCAAAATCAATCGCTGATGATGTGCAAATTCCATCTTTCATTGTTGACCCAGTTACGGTTGATGAGTTTTGTGATTTTGCACGCATTTCAGGAGTTCCAGAAATTGAACGAAAATCATTATTTCACGCTTTGAACATTCGCTATATTGCGCATAAAGTAGCGGATAAATTAGATAAAAGCTTTAAGAACTGCAACATGGTAGCTGTTCATTTAGGTGGTGGAGTTACGGTTGCTGCTATCAAAAATGGAAAAGTAATTGATGCTAACAATGCTCTTTTGGGAATGGGTCCATTCTCGCCACAAAGAGCGGGTGCGTTACCGATTGGTGACTTATTAAATTTGGCTTTTTCAGGGAAATATTCACAAAAACAGCTGGAAAAAAAATTGGCAAAAGAGAGCGGTTTTATCGCATATTTAGGGACAGATGATGGACTTGAAATTGAAAATTTGGTTAAAACTGGCGATGAAAAGGCTACTCTGATTCACGGTGCAATGTGTTATCAAATCGCTAAAGAAATAGGTGGTTATGCAACCATTTTGGCAGGAAAAGTTGATGCAATCATTCTTACTGGTGGCTTAATTTACGACCCATTTTTGTTGGAAAGCTTGAAACATTACACCAATTTTATCGCTCCGATTTTTACCTACCCTGGTGAAAAAGAAATGGAAGCACTCACGCAAGGTGCGGTGCGTGTTTTGAAAGGTTTAGGAAAAGCGAAAAAATACTAAAGATGAAACTTCTTTTGTCATTTATTATCTTGATATCTTTGTTTGGTTGTACTGAAAGACCAGAAGCAGATTGGACAATTTTAGTCTATATGGCAGCTGATAATTTTTTGAATGACGCTGCCATCGCTGATATTAATGAGATGACAACTGCAATTTTTTCCGATAAAATAAATGTGATTGTGCAAATCGATTATGCCGAGAATGCAACTTATTCAGCTCATCGTTACAAAATAACCCCCCAAAATAAAGAATTAATCTCTTCGCTCGGTGAGATTGATAGTGGTGCTTACACACAACTTAGCTCATTTATAAATTGGGGATTTTTTGAATATCCAGCCACAAAAAAAGCACTCTTTATTTGGGGGCATGGTAACGGTTGGTATTCCGATGAAAATGCGAGCTTATGTACTGACGATGAGAGTGAAAATTTCATAAATATTACAGAAAGCGA
Source organism: uncultured Candidatus Cloacimonadota bacterium (assembly GCA_964638205.1). GTDB lineage: Bacteria > Cloacimonadota > Cloacimonadia > Cloacimonadales > TCS61 > TCS61. The sequence continues at coordinate 6,691 of CAZWYK010000051.1, forward strand.
GTTAAAGAACGCATTGAAGCATGAAAAATTAGATATTTTGGTATTTGATGCGTGTAATATGCAAACCTTGGAAATAATCGCCGAAATTCATGAATACACCGATTATGTTATCGCAGCAGAGGACGGAATGAATGGTACTGGTTTTCCTTACGACACCATCTTTTCTGATTGGGAAGATTTTGCTAATACTGAAAATTTAGCAAAACAAATTGGTTTTAATTTTCATTATTCATACTGGTTGCCAGATATTTTTCCAATTTCTTGTTCGGTCGCAAAAACTTCTGAATTTTCGCAATTATTTGCCAAATTAACTGAATTTTCTGCAAATTGGCATAATTTTACCAATGTTGAAACATTGCGACAAATTCGTGCTGAATGCTTGGAATTTAACGAGGCTTTTTCCGTTAATTTGGCGATGGATATTGATGTGAAAGAATTTTTCACTAAAATGGGTGAAGTTGCGGAGAATGGCACATTAATCTCTGAAATTTGTGAAGCAATTGACAATTGCTTCATCTTTCAAAAAACAGAGGAATATGAAGTCGGATATTCGAACGAAGTTGGTTCTGCCTTAATTTGGTTTCCAGATTTTGAAGCAATTGGTTTTTTCGAAAATCGTAAAACAGAATATGAAAAATTACAATTTGCTGAAACTGGTTGGATTTCGTTTTTGGAGGACACATTAGATGAATAAAGATTTTGATATTTTAATCAAAAAAGCGTTTAATGAAGATTTTGCTAATGCAGGTGATGTAACGAGTTCGGCTATTTTTTCTGACGAAAAAGACAATTATTTTTTGCTTTCAAAAGATGATGGCGTTCTTTGCGGAATAGATTTTTTTAAAAAAGTTTTTTTGAAAATAGATGAAAATATCGAATTAAAAATTTTCAAAAAAGA
>CAZWYK010000052.1:0-7581 GCA_964638205.1 uncultured Candidatus Cloacimonadota bacterium
TTCGCGTTATGAACTCACTTTTGAACGCAAAAAAATTGTGGGAAGTGCACAAGTTAGAAGAGAAAATGCACTTTTGCAGCACGGTTCAATTTTATTAAATCACGACCAAAGTAAAGTGGCACATTTGCTTCCCAATTTGGAAAATAAGCAAAGAGAGAAACTAGCCAATTTGCTCACGAAAAAGACAATTTCTATCAATCAGATATTAGATACAAAAATTAATTTTTCGGATGCTATAAGTTGTTTTATTGCTGGTTTCAAAAAAAAATGGAATTGTGATAACTTTTATATTTCAAATAAGTTAACCGAAATTGAGCAAACCGAAGTTCAAAAACTAATTCAAATAAAATACAGTCAAGACAAATGGAATAACCGCCGATAATTATGATTTGTTCCAAAAAAGTAGTTGACGAAATTGTAGCTTATTATGTTTTGGGTCAAAATATTTCTAATAAATTTAGGGAGCAATAAATGAGTCTAAAGAAAATTTTCACATTTACACTTTTGTTTTTTTTGGTACAAACCGCATTATTTGGCGGTACAACTGGTAAACTAGCAGGAAAAGTAACGGACGAAAATGGCGAACCAGTTCCTTATGCAAATGTAATGTTAGAAGGAACAGAAGTAGGTACACAAACAAAGGAAAACGGAACTTATATTATCATCAATATTGACCCTGGCACATACAATGTGATTTGTCAGCGTGGTGGCTTCAGACCTGCTAAAATCACAGGTGTGCAAATCAATTTAGATTTGACCACAATGACAAATATTCAAATTTCCAGAACAGCAGTTCAAATTGATGACTTTGAAGTTAAGGAAGCACGCGTCGAGATGGTGCAATCAAGTAAAACTGGTTCGGGAAGAACCATTAAAGCTGATGATGTAGCATTCGCCGCAGTTGAAGATTTGGATGGGGTAATAGCCCTTCAAGCTGGTGTTTCCATGTCTGGTGGTGAACTTCATTTTCGTGGGGGTCGTTCAAATGAGGTGGTTTACACGATTGATGGTATGTCTGTCTCGGATGCCGTAGATGGTGGTTCTGCACTTACTGTCGACATGGACGCGGTGGAGTATACAGATGTAAAAACTGGTGGTTTTACTGCTGAATATGGCAACGCTCAATCTGGAATTATCAACATTACCACAAAATCTGGTGGAAGGGATTATCACGGAAAATTTGAACTCATTTCAGATCATATAGTAACCGATATAAACAGTTCCAATAATGACCAGTTAAAATTTAATATTGGCGGACCTGTGTTCACACCTTGGATTTCTTCGTTGCGAGATAAATTTACATTTTTTGCTAATATGGCTGGAAGCTGGACAGATGGTCGTTTGAAAGATTATTGGATTTCTAATCCTGATGAAGAATTAATCTATTTAGATAATGGAGAAAATTTTGCAAGCTCCGACCCTTACTCTGATAGAGAAAATATTGCTGGATTTGATATCGGCGATAGAAATTATAACGATTACAATGCCAATGTAAAGCTGAAATATCAACTTAACGCAGCCCAAAAATTGACCCTTGCTGTACGTGGAGACCATAGCAAATACAAATCATTCGCATACGGTTGGAAATATGCCCTTGAACACTACAATGCCGGTGAAACTTTTCAAAAACAAATTGCTGGAACTTATGATCACACCTTCAATTCACAAACTAACCTAAAAATTAAAGCAAGTTACTACAACAAACAAATCACTCAAGGTCCAGACGGAATTGCACGTGATCATTTTTTTGTTAAAAATATGACTAATGATGAGTTCATTAATAATAATGAATATTTACACGCAGATAATCCAAGTTACAATATTATTGGAATTAATTATTTAACCATGGATGGTTTAGTTGGTGAAGAGACGCTTTACGATTGGCAAATTCTTTATGACGGGCACACTGGTGGCGTCCCTTTTACCAGACCTGGTTCTATTTCTGGTTTTTACGCGGATGACGAAAATAGCGTTTTCACGCTAAGAACAGATTTTGAATATCAGTTAAACCAGACTCACGGTTTCAAAACAGGTCTGGAAATTACCAAACACCATATTTTGAAAGACAGGTGGTCAAATCCTTGGGTTATCGATGAAACACGTTACAATGCTTATTTAGATGAATTTGGAAACCCCGTTGAATATGCATACAGCCACACGGCTTCAGATTCAATCTGGTTTTTAGATGAAAGCCTTTCCGAAGAAGCTATGGGTGATACTTTAGTCTTTTTGAAAAATGTCTATGGTTTAGATGACTTATACAACGCTGTTATTGCTGCAGCTGGCGATACCGAAGGCTATGAAGCATTTCCGTGGCAAGCAGCTTTCTATTTGCAAGACAAAATGGAATGGGAAGGAATGATTGTAAACGCAGGTCTCCGTTTTGATGCTTGGTACCTTGGCGAAGAGTATAAAATTCTACAAGACGCGGGGAATTATGTTTGGGAACAATTCGAAGAAAAAGATAAATATCAATTGATGATCTCTCCTCGTCTTGGTGTTTCTCACCCTATTTCGGAAACTGCAGTAATGCACTTTGCATATAATTACCAGAACCAACTTCCACAAATGCAATATATTTTCACAACCGATAGACCAGAAGATGCTATTACTAGTAGCTCCGCAGTTGTAGTCGGAAAACCAGATCTCGAACCACAAATCACAGTCACTTACGAAGTTGGTCTTCAGAAGCAACTCTCGGAAGATTATGTAATGGACATTCAAGCGTATTATAAAAATATTTACAATTATGTTTCTACCAGAATAGTATATGATCAAGTTGATGACAATGTTTCGTGGTACGAATATTATTCAAACGATTACGGTAGCGCACGCGGAATTGATTTCAATTTGGAAAAACGGCTTTCTAACTACATAATGGGATCAACTTCATATTCATTAGCTTGGGCAAATGGAAATAATTCTAATACTGTTATTCAGAATGAAGCAACCAATTTGCGTGAGTTTCCGCTTGATTGGGATATGCGTCATAACTATAGTTTAAATCTTACATTTAGAATTGCAAGAGGGGAAGAATTTTATATTCCATTTACCGACTTTATGCTGCCAACCTTCTTGACTGATGAATTTTCCACCAGTTTTGGATACAATATTGCCAGTGGTACTCCGTACACCCCTAGTACTGTTGACGGCACTTCTTTTGATACAAATAGCGCTTTGAAACCTTACACCGAATTTGCTAATATGAGAATTACAAAAAGCATCTACTTTAATGAAGATATTTCAATTAGAGTTTACTTGAGTATCAACAACTTATTCAATAAAGAAAATGTGAACTGGGTTTATTCGATTACTGGGTCACCATATTATAGTGGTGCAGATATTTCCGAACCTAATAGCGATTATGTAGCACAAGAAGTTCAATATGTGCAAGACCTTTCAAATAAAAATCCTACTGCCACTTCAAATGGCAGAACTTTTTCAATGGGTTTTGCATTCAAATTTTAAAAAATAGGAGGATATAAATATGAGGAAAAAATTATTTACACTCGTGTTATTAGTAGCGATGGCAAGTTTTTTGTCTGTTGCTTTTGCACAAGAAGAAGTGGTCGAGACCACTCAAGCAGATACTTTAGTAGAGGAAGCAACTGCACCCGCTGAAGATTTTGAAGAATCACCGCAAAGTGGTGGATTAGAGATGTTCGCAAGGAAAATAGTTGGAAGCGGACTCGTTGATTTGTTTATTCAGGGCGGATTTGTAATGTGGCCACTTTTGATTTTGGTTATTTGGGGTATTGCTACCGTTATTTGGAAAATCATCTCACTTAGTTATGCTAAAATCGATGTTAGTAAATTTATGGAAGAGCTTATTCCACTCGTGGAAAAGAAAAAATACAGCGAAGCTATTAAACTTTGTGAAGAGACGAAAGGACCACTCGCAGTAGTTTTACATATGGGTCTTCTCAAAGCAGATAAAAGCATCGAAGCAGTAGAAAAAGCAATTGAAAATGCAAGTGTGCTCGAAATGGCATTCTTGGAAAAAGGTTTTATTCCACTTTCAACTACGATTAACTTAGCGCCGATGTTCGGTTTCTTCGGAACTATTGTTGGTATGATTCGTGCTTTCCGCGACATCGCAGCAGCTGGTGAAGTAGAACCAACAATTGTGGCTACTGGTATTCAAATTGCACTCATTACAACCGCGGCTGGTTTGGCTGTGGCTATTCCAATGCAATTTTTCAACAATATGTTTCTCGGTATGGTAGATGGACTCGTGATGGATATGCAAAAAGGTACTGAAAAATTGATTGAAACTCTCGTGGAAAATAAATAGGAAGTGTAAATGTTAAAACGAAAAAGAAAGGATTTGGGTGGAATTCCGACTGCATCAATGTCTGATGTGGCGTTTCTACTTCTCGTATTCTTTCTATCCACGACTAAATTTGATGTCAAAAAAGGATTAGGACTGGTTTTACCGCCAGCTTCCGCAAATGCAGATAAAAAGGTGAAATTGAAAGATGATAATATCACCAAAGTTTGGATAAATGCGGAAGGAGAAATTACCATTATTTCTGGTGATAATGAAGAGAATATTCCAGTGAACAAATTGGAAGCTAAAATCAAACAAATTATTACCGAAAACCCAGATATGGTTATCTCCCTTAAAACTGACAGAAAAAGTAAATACAAAAATATGGTGCACGCTTTGGATAAATTGCAAGCTGCTGGTGCGGAAAAAATTTCGCTCTCCACAAATTAGGAAGAAATTATGGCAAAAATTAAAAAAGCTAAAAAACCGGAAACAACCATTCCAACTGCGTCAATGTCTGACATTGCTTTTCTACTTTTGCTCTTTTTTATGGTTTCTACCGTATTTGTGAAAGAGAAAGGTTTGAATATAACAATGCCGCAAGCAGATGAAATTCAAAAAATTCCGCGTGACCAGTCTGCAACAATCTATGTGGATAGAAACGGAAATATCTCAATTGATGATTTGATTGTTTCCATTCCCGATGTTAAGTGGGTGATGCAAAAAAAATTGATAGAGAATTTTAATGTTATTTCTTGTTTTAGAACTGATGAGAATACCAATTACGGTATTATGTCTGATATTTTGAATCAACTTAGAGAAGCCGAAACTTTGCGCGTCTCATTCGAAGCAAAGTTAAAAAGGTAGGTGGATATGCATAGAAATGCTATTGATTGGAAAAATATCGCCGATAAATATTATGACAAAGCTGTTAGTTTAGCTGTTTTGATTTTGCTTTTTGCTTTTATCGTTTCACCGAAAATAGAAGTTAAACCTTTCGAACGAACCATCAAAGTTACAGAAGCAATTGATATCCCCCCAGAAATTAAAGAAAAAATCAAACCACCAGAAGAAACAATTAAGCCGGTTATTCAAATCGTGGTAGAAGACGATTTAGATAGTGACGAAGACGAAGACATTGAGATTATTGATACCATTGAAAAAACTTCGCTTGATCCATACGAAGAAATTGTTACAAAAGCTCTCGGAACTACTTCAAAGTTTGTAGTCTATGAAGATCCTCCTGTTCCGATTAGACAGATTCCACCAACATATCCAGATTTTGCCAGAGCGGCTGGCATAGTCGGTGCGGTTACGCTTCAAGTCGAAGTTTTCGTTGATGGTTCTGTCGGTGCTATTGAAGTGGTTAAATCTCTGATGAGTGGGCCGGGTGGATTAGACGAGGCAGCCGAAAAAGCAGTTCGACAATGGGAATTTTCACCAGCAAAAAGCGGTGGAAAACCTGTTGCAGTTTGGGTTATCTTTGATGTCAATTTCAGATTAGATTAAAAACATTTGGGAGAAATAGATGAAAATATTAAAAGTTTTATTAGTATTCACACTGATGTTTATTCTCATCGGTTCGGTAATTGCCAAATCGGTAAGCAATAATTATTCAGACAAAAAATTTGACCTAAAGAAATACCACAATGTGGGAAATATTTGGTTGAGAGTTAGTAACTACGGTTTTTTTGGATCTGGTGATGATATTCAACCACCGTGGCCATCTTTAGAATATCCAGGTGGTAGCGGAATTGATTATCTTTATCAAGGTGCACTTTGGTTTGGTGCCAAAAAAATTCGCAGAAATTCTTTTGGTGAAGTTCTTTATTGGACGGAAAATCCTGTTGATGAATTTGATGTGATTACAGAAAATCATGAAGATTGGACAGAAGACTCACAAAGGGTCGTGGACACACTCACTACCGTTGGTTTTGATGGTGATGCAGATCTTTATGAGTTCTTACCAGCTTACAATCCAAAAGAAAATAGTCTCGAAACTTACGGTGCATTCAATGCCACAGACACTATTATGACTGCTTCTATCAGAAATCATCGTCGTGCTGTCGATGATGATGGTGATGGAAAGGTCGATGAAGATCCTATCGGCTATGCTTTCCCATTTAGACACGGCGAAGAACTTCCAGAACATTTTGCTGGATTTGGTGGAATGTGGTTAGCTGATGTTGAAAATTTTTCGATTATTGAGGAGCAAGAACCCATTTGGTTTCCGCTTGGTTTTGTAGATTTGGCAGATAAATCGAACGAAAATTACAACTTTGCTGAAGCTTGTGATGATGATACTGATGGTCTTTTTGATGAAGACGGCTATCCAGTTTCGGAGCAAGATTACATTTCATATTACTACGACTACAGCCCATTTGGAACAGCAGGAGAAAGAGATTACGGCGGTTCGGCTTCCAACAATCATCACGGCAGTAACGAACAACTTAATATCCGCGTTCGCCAAATGAGCTACCAATGGAGTTACGAATACATCAAAAACCTAGTTTATGTAGAGTTTAACATTACCAATATGAACCCAGATGATATACTTTACGATTGTGCTATGGGTATCTACATGGATTCTGATGTAGGACCACAAGCTTATGGTGCTGATGAAAGATCAATGGATGACATCAGTAGTTATGTGCCAGGTGAAAGTTATGAGTTTGCTTATACATTCGATGCTGATCAAGATGGTGGGTTAACTACGGGATATGTTGGCTCACGCGTTTGCACACCAGACCCAGAAGTTTTAGATTTTGCTTGTTGGTATTGGAACCGCGGTGATGGACCAGACGATGGCAATCCACTTGACATGAATGCATCACCAACTGCAAATCAAAAATATTGGCTCCTTACTGGTGCAAATCCAGATGACAATAAATACATCTCGCTACGTGATGAACCTTCTTCACAAATGGATGATCCAGATGATACACGTTACCTCTTTGCATTTTATGGAGATATGCAAGGTATGGACGATCCAACTGATGGATCTTGGAATCTTGCACCCGGTAAAACTATGAAAATCGTTATTGCTGTTTTTCCAGGTAACGATATTATACAACTTAAAACACAAGCAGGTTGGGCAAAAAAGGTTTACGGTGAAGCACAAAATTTACAAACAGTAGTTCTTCCTGACACCTTTATGCATTACCAAGCACCTGAGCCACCTGCCATTCCAAACCTCTATTATGAACTCATTAACGATGGAAATCAAATAAATATCTGTTGGGATAATCGATCCCAAATAGATAATATTGACACAAAAACTATTCCTGCTGAAGATATTGGTTGGCAAAGTA
>CAZWYK010000053.1:0-7539 GCA_964638205.1 uncultured Candidatus Cloacimonadota bacterium
TTCATCTATGTATGTAACTCCAATATTTTTGAGTTTCCCAAGGGGGGCTTACTTATATCCTTTGATTGGTATTGCCGTTTTCTTCTATTTTAGCGGTAAAAGGTACAGAGCTTTTAGAGTATTACCTTTTATTTTAATTTTTCTTTTTTTTGTTTCAATTATTTATTCTCAATATACAAATACAGCCTTTATACAAGATAGAATGTTATCAACTTCCTATGAAAAAAGATTTGAAGCGTTTTCTGTTTTTTTTGATAGGTTTGCTACTACTAATGTAATATTTGGTTGGGGTAGAAGGAATATTCATAAAATGAGTATAGAAATGACTAGGAGTACAGGTGTTCTTAATGGATTCATACAAGTATATATTATGTCAGGTTTGATAGGATTACTTTTGTTTATAAATGTTATTATCAGATTGTTTAATAAAGCAAAAGGAATTTTCATAAATTCAAATAATCCGGTATTTTATGCTATTCTGATTGGATTTGTTATAGTAAATCTCACTGCATCAGTGGATGAAATACTCACTTTACCGATTTACTATATCTTGGTAATGATGAAAATAATGCAGCAAGTTGATGAAGAAGTTCTTCTAATAAAAACAAATAAGTGATGTATAATCAGAATTTTACAGATAAGGAAAAGAATTCAACAAACTACTAATAATTAAGTAATGAAAATACTAAATAAGAAAAAATTTAGGCAAATTTCAATACTATACTCTTCAATGATCTTTTCAATTGTGGTTGGAGTTGGTGTAAGTGTTTTTAACACAAGAATTCTAGGTCCAGAACAATATGGAATTTTTAAATACTTTGTTAATCTTTTAACATTTGTTTCATTGTTTTTTACGTTAGGATTTTATGTTTCAGGGGGAAGATTAATTGCTCTTCAAGATCAGAGACAAGGTCAGAGAGAATTAATCGGTAGTCTTGTTTTAATTACTGCATTTATATCGGTAGGACTATCAATTTTCTTCTTAGGGATTTCGTTTTTCCCTAATAAATTAATAAATAATGATATTAGTGTATTAATAAGAATATTATTCCCTTTATTTTTTGTTCACCAATTTATTAAATCACTGGATAAGATTTTACAAGGTAGCAATAGAATATACGAATTAGCTTTTTTGAAGGTTGCTCCTAAAACGTTTTATATAATTATCGCAGTTATATTTTCTCAGTTCATTCATTTTTCAGTTTTATATGCATTAGCAATCCAATTTTTAACACTTGCAATATTACAGATCGGTATTATTATTAAATTGCATCCACAATTTACTAATATTAAAAAAAATATTAGTAGAATAATTAAAGAAACTAAGGATTTTGGTATCCATGTTTATCTTGGAATTCTTTCCGGTGTTGCTACTAAGCATTTTGCTGTTATTGTTATTGCATTATTGTTAGATACTACCCAAGTTGGTTTTTTTGCATTAGCTAAAACTATAACAGCCCCATTAGAACATATTCCTGCAACAATTGGTACAACATATTTCAAAGATTTTGCAAAAATGGAAAAAATGCCGACAAAAGTGATCCTATTTTCTTTTGGAAGCTCATTATTACTACTAATTCTATTTATTATTTTTATGCGGTTTATTTTTTCTTTTTTATATACCGAAGCATATATACCAGCTTTAAATCTTTCATATTACATTGCTATTGCACAAGTTTTGAGAGGATTGGGTTTCTTTATGAATAAATTCCTAGGTGCTCATGGGCAAGGGAAACAACTACGAAATACAGCCATGTTGGTCGGGCTTTCTAATCTATTAGGTTATTTTATACTTATAAAATTTTTTGGTTTATATGGGGCTGCATTTACGTTGATTTTTTCATATTCGGTTTATTTTCTAATGTTGTATTATTATTATTTTAAGTATATTAAGAAATTAAAGGTAATTAATGGTCTTTAATAATACCAGAATAAAATTAATATTCAGAAGTTATCTTAAATCAAATTATGTGAAGACCTATGAATATTGGATGAATTTTCTTGAAAAGTCACAATGGTGGACAATAGAGCAGCATAAAGATTATCAGTTTAGAAAACTTAAAGAAATCCTTGAATACAGTTATAAAAACATTGTATATTACCAAAAACAATTTAAAAAAATCGATGCTGCTCCTTATGATATAAAATCTTTCAAGGATTTTGAGGAATTTCCTTTTCTTACAAAAGAACTTGTTAGAGATAACATTAATGAACTAATCCCTATTGGATCAAATATTAAAAAATATAATTATCATACAACAGGTGGATCAACTGGGAAACCATTGGGCTTTTATACTCCAAAATATTATGATGCTATTGAAAAAGCATTTATGCATCACCAATGGGGAAGAGTCGGTTACAAATTAGGTGATTCCAAAGTAGTCTTAAGAGGAGTTTATTTAAAGAATAAAATATTCCAATATCATAAGCCTTCCAACTCTTGGTATTTTTCTTCATATCACTTATCAAACGAGTTCATTAAAGAAATGGTTGATAAGTTAAATGAAATTAAACCTAAATTCATACATATACATCCTTCAGTTCTTTGGGTCTTTACAAAACTATTATTAGAAAACGGATTAGAAATAACTTTTAAGCCCAATGCAATTCTAAGTGGTTCAGAGAATTTGTATTCACATCAAAGAAAATTATTTACAGATGTATATAAATGCAAAGTTTTCAATTGGTTGGGATTAGGTGAAAGAACAACCCTAGCTGGTGAATGTGAAAAGAATACTGATTTACATATTTTTTATGAGCATAGTTATGTTGAATTAATTGATAACAATAATAAAATAATTAATGAAAATAACATGATTGGTGAAATCGTAGGAACAAATTTCTACAATTTCGCTACTCCATTTATTAAATATAGGAGTAATGATACAGCTAAATACTCAGTTAGAAGTGAAAACTGTGAATGTAATCGGAAATATAAGTTATTTGAAAAAGTTGAAGGTAGAACACAAGATGTTATAATACTAGAAAATGGTAAGATGATCCCATTAGTTGCCTTGATTTTTGCTCAACATTTTCTATCTTTTAGCAGAATTAAACTCATGCAACTTGAACAAATCAGTAGTATAGAATTAATAATTAGAATAGTAAAAAAAAATGGATATACACCAGAAGACCAGAATGAAATAAAAAATAAAATTTCACAAATCACTGATAATCTACTTAAAATAACTTTTGATTATGTCGATGAAATTCAAAGAACGAAATCCGGTAAGCATAGATTTCTCATACAACATTTACCAATTGATTATTATCAAAATTAAATTCTATTATGAAAAACGAAATCAAAATACACCAGTTATCAGCTTATGATTTTATTGAAAAGATATATAATTGGATCTTACTAAAAATTCAAAAAGGAAATATCAATTTATTTCGGATTACATCTGGTTTCATTCACTCTCGAATTGTAAAAAAATCAAATGAAACAAAAAGTATAATTATTAAACATAATAGAAAAATTTCAGATTCATATTTGGAATTTTCAAAATTTAACACAAAATCTCAACAGCAAGAATTACAAAAACTAGCAGATTGTATCCTTAATCATCAATTTAACATATTAGGTTCAGGTGAAGTTGTCTTAGATCCAATTGATTGGCACAAAGATTTTAAAAGCGGCTTTCGATGGGATCCCGGGAAATTCTATAAAGATTACAAACAAGTAGATTTGAATAATAATGCTGATGTTAAAGTACCTCGAGAGTTGAATAGATTTCATCATTTATTAATATTGGGACAAGCTTATTTATTAACAAATAATGAACAATATACCGAGGAATTTATTCAGCAGTTAGATAACTGGATAGATGACAATCCCTTGATGTATAGCATCAATTGGGGATGTACTATGGATGTAGCTATCCGAGCTGTTAATTGGATTGTTGCATTAAGTATGTTTCAGGATTCTAATAATTTATCTAAAGATTTTATAAAAATAGTTACAACCAGTTTATATGAACATGGTTTTTTTATATATAATAATCCTAAATTAAAAAAGATTAATAATCATAATCATTATTTATCTGAATTATGTGGACTGATATATATTGCATTATATTTGAAAGAGCTACCGGGAACTAATAAATGGTTAAGAAAAGGCATTTCGGAATTGTATCGAGAAATCCGGTCTCAAATACTGCCAACCGGGCCAACTTATGAAAGATCTGTAAATTACCATAGATTAGTTTTAGAGATGATTAGTTCAACATTAATCCTCATTAATCGGAATAATATAGAAATACCTTCTGATATTTGGCTAAGGCTTGAGAAAATGTTTGAGTTTGTTCTTTATTATTTAAAACCCGATGGAACAGCTCCAATTATTGGTGATCAAGATGATGGTAGATTTTTACCATTCAGTAAACAAAAAAGTATTGATCATAGTTATTTACTTTCTATTGGATCAATTTTGTTTAATAGAAGAGATTTTAAAATAGGATCAGACGGATATAACTCAGATTGTTTTTTCAACTTCGGAGCAAATGGGAAAGAAATATTTGAAAAAATACCTTTGGATCAAGATAAACTCAATTCTAAAGCTTTTAAAGATGCGGGATTTTATGTTTTAAGAAAAGATGATAACTATATGTTTATTAACATAAGTGGAAAGAGTAGATTTAATGAAATGGCTAGTGGGACTCATACACATAGCGACCTATTGTCTTTTGTCTTATCTGTTAATGGGAAAAATATATTAATAGATACAGGAACATATCTATATTCAGCAGATCCGAAATATAGAAAACATTTTCGTTCAACGAAGATGCATAATACATTAACAGTTGATAACAAAGATCAAAATGTTATTCGTGAAAAAATATTATGGGATTTTGAGAGAAATGCAATACCAAAATTAAATAAATGGGAATCCACTTTTGATTATGATCTTTTTGATGCAGAACATACAGGTTATGAAAGACTCAAAGAATCAGTAACCCACAGAAGAAAAATTATTTTTAATAAAAAAGAAATTTCTTGGATAATTACAGATTACATTTTTGGAAAAGGAAAGCATGAATTTAATTTATATTTTCATTTAGACGAAAATATAGATTTTCAAATAATGGACAATAATAAATTAAAACTAACTAATTCATCAAATGTTATTTTTCATTTTGAAGCAGATTTTAATTTTGAAATAATAAAAGAAACTGCTTTTATTTCAAAAGCTTATGGTTTGAAAATGGAAGGATATGTAGTTAGGATTAAATTTATTGGAGAATGTTCAAAAGAATTCAGAACTATTATAAAAAAGGAAAAATAATGAAACAAGTTTATATTGGGAAGAAAGCCTTTGTAGATAATGTCCCTGCACCTATAGTAGGAACAAAAGAATTATTAGTAAAAGTAGAGTATAGTCTTATTAGTACAGGAACAGAGACAAGTAGTTTAAGGAAAAAGAAAAAAAGTTTTAAAGATAAACTTAATGAAGAGTTACAATTATTGGAAAAGATTAAGACAAAACTAATTTCAGAAGGTATTAAACCAACCTGGGATAAGATCTCAAATAAAATTAATCCATCTGATGAGATGAGAGTATTAAGCCCAAGGGGATACAGTAATGCAGGAATAATAATAGCAAAAGGAAATGATGTAACAGGTTTCAACATTGGAGATAGAGTAGCTTGTGCTGGCTCGGGTATTGCGGCACATGCAGAATATGTATCAGTTCCTAAAAACTTAGTTGTTAAAATTCCAGATAATTTATCCTTCAAAGATGCTGCTTTTACAACTGTCAGTAGTATTGCTTTGCAAGGATTAAGAAGAGCAAATATAAATCCTGGAGAAACTGTAGTAATTACTGGTTTAGGATTATTAGGATTAATTGCTATTCAAATTGCTAAAGCTTGGGGTATGATTGCAATTGGTATTGATTTAGTTGAGGAGAGAGTTAGTAAAGCTGTAAAATTAGGAGCTGATCTTAGTATTCTGGCTGATGATCCAGATTTGGAAGACAAAATATTTAATTTTACATCAGGCAATGGAGTAGATGCTGTAATTATAAATGCTGCTACTCAAAGCAGCGAACCTGCAAACCAGGGATTAAGGCTTTGTCGTAAAAGAGGTAGAGTTGTTGTAGTTGGTGCCATTGGAATGCAGATTGAAAGAGCAGCAATGTATAAGAAAGAATTAGATTTTGTAATCTCAACATCCTATGGTCCAGGCAGATATGATCCTGATTATGAGGTTAAAGGAATTGATTATCCATTTGGATTTGTCAGATGGACTGAAAACAGGAATATGCAGGAAGTTGTTCGACTTCTTTCAGAAAAAAAGTTAAATACTGAAAAGTTAATTAGCGATATTTATCCTGTTGATGCTGCAGGTAAAGCTTTTAAATCTCTTGTTGACCCTGAGCAAAACAACATTGGAGTTTTAATATCCTATCGAGGAGATAAAATAAAAGATGAATATGACAATGTCATCCAAATAAATACAAAACCAATTACAAAATCTATAATAAATGTAGGTGTTATTGGGGCTGGTGGTTTTGCTTCAAGAAATCATCTGCCAAATGTGAATAATTTACCGGAGTTTTTTGAACTAGTTGCTATTGCTGATATAAATCCATCAAATTTAAAAATGGCAGGGAATAAATTCAAACCAAATTATATAACAACTGATTATAAGAAATTGTTAGATGACAAAAATATTGATTTAATAATTATTACAACACGTCATAATCTTCACTCAAAATTTGTAATTGAATCATTAAATGCAGGGAAACATGTTCTTGTTGAAAAACCTTTAGCAATGAATCAAGATGAATTAGATGATATTCATAAAGCATTAAACAAAGCAGAAACATTTTTAACTGTAGGTTTCAATAGGAGATATTCACCGTTTATCCAAAAAGTAAAAAATTATCTATCTAAAACTTCAGGGTCTGTATTTATAAATTATAGGATAAATGCAGGATTTCTTCCAATCTCTCATTGGACACAAAATCCAAAAGAAGGTGGAGGTAGAATCATTGGTGAAGGGTGCCATTTCATTGATCTATGTAATTATATTGCAGATTCAGATATAAAAGAAATCAATATAGGAAGCATTCCACTAAATAATAGGGAAATTTCATCTAAAGACAATATATCCATAACAATCAGCTATGAAAATGGCTCTTTAGCAGTAATTAATTATGTATGTATAGGTTCTAAAAAACTATCAAAAGAGTATCTGGAAATTTCAACTAACAAATCGAGTATTGTAATTGATGATTTTATTCGAATAAAAATGTATGATACTGGTGAAGACGATATTGAATTAAAAAAAATTGATAAAGGTCATTTCAAAGAAATGGAAGAATTAGGTAAATTAATTACAGGTAAAAAATCATTAATCCCATCTGTTGAATTGGATTTATTAGCAACACAAATTTCTATTGAAATTAATAATAGCTTTAATGGAAGTAATGAAAAAGAATAGATACCTTTATCTAGCAAACAATTTAAGACAAACAGTATCAGATTCTCAGATTGTTAATTGGCTTGAATTACTTGAAAAAGAAGGAATAATTTT
>CAZWYK010000054.1:0-3323 GCA_964638205.1 uncultured Candidatus Cloacimonadota bacterium
CCTTCAAATGTAATAAATAATCCGCTCATTTACTCTCCCAATTTTAGTAATGCAACTTATCACCTGGATAAATTACGTTCGATTTCAAGTTATTTATTTTCTTTAATTTCGCTACTGTAATTTTATATTTTGAAGCAATATTAGAAAGAGTTTCTCCTTTTTTAACAATGTGAAATTTATTTTTTTGTGTCTGTCCAAATAATTTCAATTTTTGCCCTGGATAAATAATGTTAGATTGCAGAGCATTCAAACTTTTAATTTTGGCAACGGTGGTCTTATATTTCACTGCAATTTTGGAAAGATTATCCCCTTTTTTAACAGTATGATGTGTGAAATAACCCGCATTTTCATTCAAGAATTCTTGTTCAATTTGAGTTGCTTCTTCATTTGGCATTCTATTTGGAATTAGCACAGAATATTCACCAGGCGGCAGAACCACATTATTTACTGCTGAATATTTTTTTCGCTGGCGTTTGTAAATTTTCAACCACGGATTTAATTCCAAAATTTCACCAAAGTTTGCATTATGGGCTTTTACCCATTCGTCAATTTCATAATATCCTTTTAATTTCAGGTTTACCAATCGATTTTTGTGCATTATAGATTTTTGTAATTGAAATTTTTGGGAAAACATTTGAATTACAAAAATCGATTTTTGTGCATTATAGATTTTTGTAATTCAAATGTTTTCCCAAAAATTTCAGGTTGGTTTTCCATAATCAGCTTAATTGCGACAGCTCGCCAAACGTAGTTATTAGTTTCATCTACACGCATTAAAATATCGAAAAAATCAATCGCATTTTGTTCGCGAATCACTTTGCTGATGCTACCCACGCCAGCGTTGTAAGCACTCATCGCGAGAAGCCAATCTGCAGCACCTTTACGAGAAAGAATGTTGTAAGCATTTTGCAAATATTTTGCTGCTGCCACTGTTGATTTGAATACATTCTTACGTTCATCAACAAAAGAATCTATTTTCATTCCATAACCTTTTGCTGTTTTCGGCATAAATTGCCAAATTCCCAAAGCACCAACACGTGACCCAGCGAAAGGACTCAATCTGCTCTCGGCAATTGCCAAATATTTTACATCAAGGGGAATATGATAGGCAGAAAAAACTGAATCAAAATAGGTGAAATATTTTCCACTTCGCGGAATGAAACGGTGTGCTGAGCGCAACTCTTGTTTGTAAATTGTCTGAAATTTTTCATAAGTTCGTTCGCTTGTCAAATCAAACATGCGCCCTGCAAATTCAATTGAATCTGGAATAACAAAATTGGTATTTACCGCAACTCTGCTGTTAGAAATTTCCAATGCAATTTGCAAAGAATCTATCAAAAATGTTTGTTCTTCGATAATTTTACACAGCGAATCTATCTCATTTTGAGATACAATTTGCATCAAAGAATCTGACTGTATATCGGTTTTAACTTTGATCTCTTCATTAACTGTTTCAGGTTTGACATAATCTTGATAATTATAGGGTAAATGAAGTGCACAACTTGTTAAAATAAAAAATATTACAACAATTTTCATGTCTCTAATAAATTCCTTTTTTCGATTTGCTCATTGTATTTTGTGTATTCACCAGATTGAATTTCCGCTAGCCAATCATGATGATTTTTGTACCAATTTAGCGTCTCTTTTAGGGCAATTTCAAAATCAGTTTCAATACGCCAGTTCAATGTGTCTCGAATTTTTTGGTAATTCGTAGAATAGCATCTGTCATGACCTTTGCGGTCTTCCACAAATTCAATTAAGTTTTCAGATTTTTCAAGTTCACTCAAAATTATTTTGGCTAAGTCTAAATTTGAATGAAAAATTTCTGTGCCAATATTGAAGATTTCACCCGCTTCTGCTTCGTGTAAAACAAGGTCAATCGCACGACAACTATCTTCTACATAAACCCAATTACGAATGTGCAACCCATCACCATAAATAGGGATTTTCTTATTTTGAATGGCATTATTTATTACAATCGGCATAAATTTTTCGGGAAACTGGAATGGTCCAAAATTGTTACACGAGCGTAAAATATTCACATTTTGGTTATACATTCGATATGCAACTCGCACGAGATGATCTGCCGCCGCCTTACTTGCAGCGTATGGGTTATTTGGCATGATGTGAGAATTTTCGGAACAACGATTTTTGATTTTCACCGAGCCATAAACCTCATCTGTCGAGATTTGAATAAATTTTTCAACATTGTGCTCACGCGCATAATTAAGCATATTTTGCGTACCAATGATATTAGTTTCCAAAAATATATTTGGGTCTAAAATGCTCTTATCAACATGAGATTCTGCCGCAAAATTTACCACAAAATTAGGTAAATATTGTTCAAATACATTTTTCACTTCTTTGGCAACAGCAACATCTCCCTTCATAAAAGTGTAATTTGGTGTATCTTCCAGACCAACGAGATTATTCAAATTACCAGCATAAGTCAATTTATCGAAGTTAATAATTTTGTAATTTGTATAATGTCGATTGATATATTTGATGAAATTAGAACCGATAAACCCAGCTCCACCTGTAATCAAAATTATCTTATTTTCCATATTTTCACTCCATTTATTTAACAAATTTTAGAAGAATAAAAAGAGTCGGTGCAGCAAAAAGCAAACTGTCGAATCTATCCAAAAAACCACCGTGGCCGGGCAGTAGGTTTGAACTATCTTTTACTTTGAAATTTCGTTTGAGCATTGATTCAAATAAATCACCGAATTGCCCGATAATACCACTTGAAATTGCTAACATAATTTTTTGATAAACGCTAAAAATGCAACTCGAATCAAATATTTTCTGGATTGCGAAAGCCAATAAAAAAGAGAATAGAAAAGCAGAAACTATGCCAGCAACAAAACCAATGAGCGACTTATTTGGACTAACTAAAAATATATTTTTCCTTTTACCAAATTTCATTCCCACAAAAAATGCGGCAGAATCTACCAACCAAATTAATGAAATGAGTGTTAACATCAACCAATTTCCATGTGACATTTCGCTAATTTTATAAATCATAACAAGCGGAAAAATTAAATATAGTAAAGAAAAAGTGAGTGCGCTAATTTTAGCAAAAGTATGTTCAAATTTGTTGCGTAAAATATCGTTAAGCGAAAACAGAAATGTTGATAAAAAAATAGCAACCATAAATAATAAATAATCAAAATAGATTCCAATCAACAAAATCAAGAAAATTAATGGTATCACAATTTTCGGTAAATTTATGTTTTTGTTTTGTAATAACGCTCTCATTTCGAACATCAAAAAGAGAGATAACACTCAGCAACCACCGCCAGAGGAGCATGCCCGGTTTG
>CAZWYK010000054.1:3333-7530 GCA_964638205.1 uncultured Candidatus Cloacimonadota bacterium
AGAGAGATAACACTCCTAAAAATGCCGATAAAAAAATATTTCCAACATAAAAAATATATAAAATAAGTGGTATGAAAAACACCGCCATCGCTAATCTTTTAAATAATTTCATCTTGCACCAAACCTTCTTTTTCTTTTTTGAAAATCCAAAATTGCTTCAATAAACTCTGCTCGACTAAAATCTGGCCAAAGTGTTTTTGTAAACCATAATTCAGAATAAGCACTTTGCCACGTTAAAAAATTTGATAAACGCTCTTCACCACTCGTTCGAATCACTAAATCTGGGTCTGGGATATTGGCAGTATAAAGATAATCTGAAAATTTTTCAACATCAATTTCTGCGCCAATTTTGCCATTTTGAAAATCATTTAGAATATTATTTACAGCATCTATTATTTCTCTTCTACCACCGTAATTCATCGCAACATTTAGATGTAAACCATCATTATGCCAGCTTTTTTGACAAACATCAACTACCTTTTTATTGTAGCTTTTCCCTAATTCTTCAGCACTACCAATAAAGCGAATATTAACATTATTTGCGGTCAAATCGTCAATTTCGGAAACAAGTGAATTCATAATCAGTTTGAGCAGATATTTAACTTCGTTGTTCGAACGACGCCAATTTTCCGTTGAAAAAGCATAAATCGTCAAATATTCTAAATCAATTTCAACCGCCGTTTCCACAATTTCACGAACGGTTTTCACACCCATTTTATGACCGTTAACACGCTTTATTTTTTGCAAATCTGCCCATCTACCGTTTCCATCCATAATAATAGCAATGTGCTTTGGCATTGAAATTTTATCAATTTTCTTAATTAATTCTTTATACATTTCTTACCGCCTGAAACTTCAAAAATGCATTGATAAAACCATCTAATTTCCCATCCATCACATTGGAAATATTTCCTGTTTCAAAATTAGTGCGATGGTCTTTTACCATTTGGTATGGATGAAAAACATAAGAGCGAATTTGATTTCCAAAACCAATATCAGTTTTCTTATTTTCCAATTTTTGCAACTCTTTTTCGCGTTCTTCCTCATAATGCTGGTACAATTTTGATTTCAAAATTTTCATTGCAACCTCGCGATTTCGTAATTGCGAACGCTCGTTTTGGCATTGTGCTGTAATGTTAGTGGGAAGATGAGTTAAACGAACTGCAGAATCAGTTGTGTTCACACATTGCCCACCTTTCCCGCTCGCCCGATATGTGTCGATGCGTAAATCGGAGACATCAATCTCTACTTCAATTTCATCATCAATAACGGGATAGATGAATACAGACGCAAACGATGTTTGTCGTTTACCTTGTGCGTTAAATGGCGAAATTCTGACGAGCCGATGCACACCACTTTCCGATTTTAAAAAACCGTAAGCAAATTCACCAGATATTTCAAGTGTAACTCCTTTAACACCTGCCAAATCACCGGGTTGGAAATCGATAATCTCCACTTTGAAATTGTGAATTTCTGCCCATCTTTTATACATTCGCAAAAGCATCTCCGCCCAATCTTGAGATTCGGTACCACCAGCACCTGGATGAATGGTTAAAACTGCATCATTACTATCTGTTTTGCCATTCAATAAAAATTGTATTTCGCTCTCATCAATTTTTTGAAGAGATAAATTTAATCTATCAATCGCCTCTGAAAATAGGTTTTGAGAAAATTCATCTTCTAAAAGCAAATTGTAAGTTTCTAATTCATCAATAATTTCTGCAAGTTCATTGTCTTTTGATAGTTGTAGCTTCAAAATATTCAGTTTTTTTGTCACATTTTTTGCATCATTTTGGTTATTCCAAAAATCTGATGCAGTCATTTTTTTTTCAAAAATTTCTATCTGATTCCGAATTGTAGATGTGTCAAAGTAACCTCCGAATTTGAATAATCCTTTCGGAAATTTTGTTTACTTCATTCACAAAATCTTTTAATTCCATTATTTAACTCCAAAAAATATTAAAGTGGCAAAAAATAAACTGTCCTTTTTTTATCAATAAAAACTTCCTGGTAAAAAATAATTTTTTACCTCTTCGTTGTAATATCTATCCGTCATCGTGGAGATAAAATCACGGACAATTTCTGCTTTTGAATACATAGCACGGTATTTCTCGTTTTTCGAATTGAGAAAATGCACAAAAATACTAGAGCGTCTATTCCCATCTTGAATATCTTTCAAATATTGATTGAAAAGCACATCCATACTGCGATTTATCTTCAATTGGGCAGTTTTAACTTTTTTATTTGTGTAAATTTTTTCATAATTGAATTTTTTAAGTTCGAAAAGATGGTAAGAGGTCTCTTCATCAAACGCAATTTGATCTTTGCCAAAACTATTTAAAATAACACTTTTAACAAGTGTATCGATGATTTCACTGTTCGTGTTTCCCAAATATTGTGCACATTTTGCAGGAATCTTTTCGCGTTCTAAAATTTTCAAACGAATTGCATCTTCGATGTCCTGCCCAATATAGGCAATTGTATCCGAAATGCGCACCACACATCCCTCCAAAGTAGCAGGCATCCAACTAATATTTTCCCCATTTCTCTTTTTGGCAATATAGTTTTGAATTGCAACTTCATTTTTAGATCGTTCGGGTTTTAAAATTTGATTGTGCACCTCGCCATCGTGAGAAATTATTCCATCTCGTGTTTGAAAAGTTAAATTCAAGCCACTACCTTCATTGGAAATATTATCGACAATGTGCAAACTCTGTACATTATGATGAAATGAACTAATCCCAGCGTTTTGGCAACATTTACTCAAAGCCACTTCGCCATCGTGACCAAAGGGTGGATGCCCCAAATCGTGACCTAAAGCAATAGCCTCTACTAAATCCAAATTCAAACCTAACATATTGGCGATGGTACGGGAAATTTGCGAAACATAAGTGGTGTGCAAACTACGATTTGAAGTCTCTTCATCGAACATATTAGTAAAGGAAAAAACCTGCGTTTTGCCCTGATAGCGGCGGTAAGCACCGCTATATAAAATGCGGTCGCGATCTATCGCAAATTCAGTACGAATCAAACAGTTATCATCTTCTTTCAATCGAAATGCAACTTCATCTTTACAAGCAAAATCACTGTAAGCCTCTTTGGAACGCATCACATAATCGTTAAACAATTTCTTGAATCTCGCTTTGTCCATTATACTCTCCTAAACTTCATAAAATAAGGTTCAAATCCTTTCAATCTCTTCAAATTTTCAAAATAAGTTATAATGTGATTTTCCTCTTTTTGACGGGAAAAACCACTTTCATATTTTGTCACAAAATCATCTCTATTTTGAAAATGTCCCACAATCCAATTTGCATAACCTTCGTGGTCAGTAGATATTTCAATCATACCATCTGGACGCAATACTTTTTTCAGAACATCGATAAATTCCTGATTGATGATACGACGTTTGAAATGTTTTTTTTTGGGCCAAGGATCAGGATAAATTAAGTAAATCTGCTCTATTGAACTTGATGGAATCATAGAGATACTTTCATTATTTATAAAAATTCGCATCAAACGCACATTTTTGTGTCTATCTTCATCGAGATTTCGTAAAATTGTTTTTATCCGCTTATCTTTTAGGTCAATCCCCACAAAATTTATCTGCGGATTCTGTTCTGCTTTTTTGAGTAAAAATTCACCGCGTCCACTACCAATTTCAATGTGAACGGGATTATTATTCCCAAAAATATTTGCAAAGTTAAAAATTTTACCAGCTTCAATCTTTAACTCAAAAATCTCTCTTTTACATTGCAATAACTCTTTATCTGTCATAAAAACGAAAAAAGTTTTTTCCCTATTTATGTCAAGCAAGCGATGAAAAAGCCATTATTATACGCTTTTTATTTAAACTCTATTCAGAACAAAAAAAAACCGCCCCAATCGGGGCGGTTTTAATTGTTAAATCTTAGCTGCTTAGTTACTTGCAGTAACTTTGTAGAATTTAATTGCAGATGCACCTTCTGAACTGAAAGTAGTTTCTGTAATAGGTTCAGTATTAATCTGTACCCATTCGCCATCTAATGTATCACAAGCATAAACTGTGTAGTACATTGCACCTTCTACTGCTTCCCATGTTAGGGTTCTAAGAACATGTCCACCTTCAAGTTGAGCTACATCAATTGTAACATTCGCAGGAGCTACTGGTGGAAGTGGAGAAACCATAATGTCATCCATTAACTGGAAACCATCTGT
>CAZWYK010000055.1:0-7481 GCA_964638205.1 uncultured Candidatus Cloacimonadota bacterium
AATTTTCGGGAGTGCAAAAACAACGATATGCGGCATTTTTTTCAAGTAATTCATCAATGTGTCGTTTGTAAATTTCAGTTCTTTCGGATTGGAAATACGGACCAAAATTACCTTCAATTTTTGGACCTTCATCAAATTCTAAACCAACAATTTTCAAGGAATTTATCAAGTTTTCGACCGCACCTTCTACATAAGGTGTTTGGTCAGTATCTTCGATTCTTAAAATAAATTTTCCGCCAACTTTTTTAGCGTAAAGATAATTATATAATGCAGTTCGCAATCCGCCA
Source organism: uncultured Candidatus Cloacimonadota bacterium (assembly GCA_964638205.1). Taxonomy (GTDB): domain Bacteria; phylum Cloacimonadota; class Cloacimonadia; order Cloacimonadales; family TCS61; genus TCS61. The sequence continues at coordinate 288 of CAZWYK010000055.1, forward strand.
ACATGCAAATATCCGGTTGGACTCGGCGCGAAACGAACTCTAATTTGGTTACTCATCACATCTCCCATTTTTGTTTTTTGCAAAAAAGAAAAAATAGTTGTGATGTCAATCGAAAAATAGGTGTTTCAAACTTTATTTTTCAAATTTCTCGCAATAATTCATCACGCACAATTTCAAAATTGATTGTGCTATCGCGTTCAATTTCGTAAATCGCGTTTATCACATCATAAATTCCAGCACCGACACGAACCTTCATTATCGTTAATTTACAATTTTGCCAATCGATGTTTTTCACTATTTTTTTTAAATCACCCGTTTTTTTTTTCCCTTTGCGAATGCGGATAAATTCCCATTTTTCAGCATTTTGAAATAATTCTGTCTTAGCTTTGAAAATTTCGTATAAATCAACTGGTGGTGTTACTGTTATTTTTTCAAACGGATAAAATTCCATTGCTCGCATCTCTTTTGTGGGAACCGAAACCACTTTTTTGAATGCCATTATTTTCGGTAATTTTTCCGTTAAGATAGTCGTTATTCTTGCCACAGCAATTGATTCTGAAAGAGCAAAATCAAAATATTCATTCTCGCCTTGAACACCGGTTGAGAGAGGAGGTCCAAAACTAATTTTTGGGTGTGGATTAAACCCTTCGGAATAGGCAATTGGCAGCTTTGAAACGCGCAAAAAACGAATCACCATTCGCAACATATCGAGGTGTGCCACAAATTGCATATCACTTTTTTTTGCATAAAATACACGGTAATAAAAATTCCCCTTACCATATTTGTTGCGTGGTGTTAAATCTAATCTTGGTAATTCTATTTTCTCTGTAAAAGATGGTTTAACATCCTTTTCACAAACGCCACACAAAGTACATTTTTCGGTACGACAATCTCCGGATAAAACAATATTTGCGGCATTTTTCCACTCTTCAAGAAGAAATTTTTTGGAAATTTTTAAATCGATAAAATCCCAAAATAATTCTGCCCTTGGTTCAATAGCACTTAAATAATCAACAAAATTTATTTCACATTCGTCTGCTGCTTTTCGCCAAAAAGAAAAATCAAAAAACTCGTTCCAACCATCAAATTTTGCTCCATTTTTGTAGGCTCTATAAATTAATTTTCCAATTTTACGATCACCCCGGCAGAGCACTGTTTCTAAAAGTGAATTCTCGATTGTATGATATTTTATTTTCACTGATCTCACATTTTTGAACAAACTTTTTATCTTATTCGCTTTGCGTAAAAGTGCATCACTGTCCTCCATTTTTGCCCATTGAAAAGGTGTAAAAGGTTTTGGGACAAACGGAGATATTGTCACATTTATTTTAATCTTTTTGCCAACAAAGTCAACGATTTTTTGAATGAGTTTGCCAATCGCATCGATGTCACTTTCTTCTTCAAATGGAAGCCCAATCATAAAGTATAATTTGATCGTTTTCCAACCACTTTGAAAAGCAATTTGAACACCATCCATAATCTCTTTTTCGCTGATATTTTTATTGATTATATCACGCAACCTTTGACTACCTGCTTCTGGGGCAATTGTTAAACCAGTTTGCCGCATTGCGTTTAGAAGTTTAGTTAAATCTTCATCAATGCTATCGACCCGAAGTGAAGGTAACGATAGAGTAGCGTTATTTTCTTTCAAACGACTGTACAGTTCTAAAATAATTGGTTTTATGCAAGTATAGTCGCTTGATGATAGCGAAGTAAGTGCCACTTCTTCCCAACCAAAATTAGTTACCTCTTCTACAATTTTATCAACAATAAGTTTGGGGTCACGCTCACGCGTTGGGCGATAAAACATACCGGCGTGACAAAAACGGCAACCTCGCGTACAACCTCGCATAATTTCAGTTACATAACGATCGTGCGTCGGTTGAACCCATGGTATAAGTTGGTTGTTGTGCATTTTTTTAGAATCATTAAAATCCATAAATTTTCGTGCTGAAATGGTGTCAATTTTTGAATCGTGAATTTGTGGAACATATAATCCTTCAATTTCACTTAGTTTTTGTAATTTTTTAATACGTGAAAGATTTTTTGTTAATTTTATCGCATTTTTAATATCTATAATTGCATCCTCACCATCACCAATTAAAATAGCATCAAAAAAATCAGCGAGAGGAAGCGGATTGGAAGCAGAAGGTCCACCACCAATTATGAGCGGTTCATCATCATTTCTATCTTTTGCAAAAACAGGAATTTGAGCAAGTTCTAGTGCATAAAGAACATTTGTGAAAGTCAATTCAGATTGGAGCGTAAAGCCAACAACATCAAATGATTTTAGCGCAATTTTACTTTCAATTCCGAAAAGCGGTAAATTTTCCGATTGCAATTTTTCGGCAAAATCTACCCAAGGTAAATAAGCACGGTCGGCGACTGCATCTGAACAATTATTCAAAATAGAATACAAAATTTTGAGACCCAAATGAGAAAATCCTACTTCATAAACATCCGGAAAAACAAGGCAAAAATTTACCGTTTTCATAGTTGGAACTTTCTGGAAACTGTTTAGTTCGTGATTTGTGTAGCGTGCTGGCTTACGGACTGCCACTAAAATATGCTGAAATTCAATCTGCCTAAACATCACTATTCATCATATTTGAGTGCATCTGTTTTGAGAAATTTCTTCATATAATTGGTAGAATCATTAAATATTTTTTCATCGATTTCATTCTCTTCCACTACTTTATTTTCATCACTTTTCAGCTGTTCTAATTTTGAATTTTCTGATATTTTTTTTGGTTCAATTGTCTTAATTTTAATTTGCTCTCTCTCTTCTTGAAAAGGTGGCCAACTCAATGTGCCAGATTTGAAAAGAAATGAGATGAAAACAGTGAGTGTGAGTATCACAAATACGAGCAAAATTATTGAAAGAATATTGCCCGGTAGCACCACTTTTTTCGGTTGAATTGACAAATCGTGTCGCTGATATCCAGTTTTTAAATTTAAGGTTTGATTAATAAGTGGCAGAATTTTTTTATTTTCTAGTTTCAAAAAACGCGCATAATTCATCATCATCGCTTTTGCATAACCACTTCCACCCAAATTCCCAAAAATATTATCTTCGATCTCTTCGAGTAGTCGCACCTTGATTTTTGTAAAATTTGCAACCTCTGCTAGCGAAGTTCCCGCTTTCAACCTTTCCGATTTCAAAAGCTCGCCAATTGTGTTAATATTTTCCATTTTTACCTCAAATTATTTATTAAAATTAGTCCGCAAGAAATCCCCACTAAATCGTAAGTAAAATCTTGCCAACTCCATTTTGTTCTCTTGTGTTTTTTGTCGCTAAATTCTTTCCCAGCTCCAAATAATGTTGTCAAACTAATCGAAAAATAAACGCTATTTCTGTGCGAATTTCCTAAAATATCGCAACTAACGCCATAGTTCCAACAAGTGATAAACGCACTCGCCGTAACATGCATCACTTTATCTCTGCCCAACCATTCCGACTTTTTTGTAGTTTCAGAAAGTAGCGATTCGCACATCAAAAATAGAAGGAACAAAATCACTATTTTCCTAAGTGCCATTTTCCCTCGAAAACATAATTAACTCCACCGATTAAAAACATCTCTTCGCCTTTGAATTCAATCTCCACAATTCCACCCGGCATCTCTACTTCTACCGGATTTGAAAGCTGTTTTTTTGCTGCAAAAACGGCAGCAATTGCACCGGTTCCACAAGCTAAGGTCGCACCACTACCACGCTCCCAAATTTGAATTTTTACTTTATTTTTAGAAGCAATTTTGACAAATTGCACATTAATCCCATTCTTGAATTTTGCTTCAATTCTTGCTCCAAATTCTTGTGCAAGATTCGATTCTAAATTTTCCACAAAAGTCACAAAATGTGGATTGCCAACCGACACAATTTGACCTTTAAAATTCAAAACATTCATACTTTCATTGATAATTTTTGGAGTTCCCACATTTACGCTAACTTGCAAATCACTCAATACCTTACCAATTTTTACGCCCGATTTTGTGTTCACAAAAATTTTACTTTTATCTTTTTTCTTTGCCAAGATGTGAGTTACACAGCGCAATGCTGAGCCACACATTTCCGCTTCCGAACCATCTGCATTGAAAATGCGCATAAAAGCATCGTGCTGAAAATCTTTATAAATCAACACAATTCCATCTGCTCCGACACCAAGTTTTCGATTACAAATATTTTTTGCAAATTCTGAAAAGTCTATTTTAGGCAATTCATTCTCCAAAAAATCAAAATATAAATAATCATTACCTTGTGCTTGCATTTTAACAAAAAGCATCAACTCTCCGAATACAGCAAAATAACATTTCTTACCCACTCTGCACCAGCTTTGAGTTCATCAATTTTGATAAACTCCTTTACTGTGTGAACTGCATCCATACCTGTTCCAACGATTACCATTTGCAAACCATTTTGATTGAAAATATTCACATCACTACCGCCACCACCAATAATTGTGTAGGGATTTAATCCCATTTTTTTGGTAGCATTTTGTCCAAGTTTAACAATTTCCGCATTTTCATCAACGCGAAAAGCCTGATACTCTTCTTCTATTTCTACTTCCACACTTGCCGAAAAATCACCAAGTTTATAATTTTGAACTGCATTCAAAACTGCATTTTTCATCTCGTTTGAAATTTTCGTTAATTTCTTTTTATCATGACTGCGTGATTCTGCCTCAATTACCACTTTATTTGGCACGATATTGGTTGCATCACCACCACTAATCAAGCCAACATTACATGTCGTTTCATTATCTATTCTGCCAGATGGCATTTTGGAAATCGCATCTGCCGCAATTTTAATGGCATTCACACCATACTCAGGGGAGGAACCAGCATGAGCCTCTTTACCGTGAATAGTAAATTTCATAGAATTTTGGGAAGGCGCACCAATGACAATTGCACCAACTTTATGAGTATCGAGTGCAAAGCCCATTTCAGATTTTATCATCGAATAATCAAGATGTTTTGCCCCCAAAAGCCCAATCTCTTCTGAAATAGTGAAGAGTACTTCAATCGGTGCTATTTTAGTGTTTTTTAGTTCTTTTATCGCCCAAACTATTTGAGCGATACCAGATTTATCATCTGCTCCAAGAATTGTAGTTCCATCAGAAGTTATTCTGTCTTCCAAAACCTGTGGATTAACGTCATTTCCTGGTATCACAGTGTCGAGATGTGCACAAAACAAAATGGGGTTTTTGGCAATATTTCCAGGAAAGTAAGCATACAAATTACCGGCATTTCCACCTGTTTTTTTGTTGGCATCATCAAATCTAACGTTACCTCCAAGATTTTTTAAATCTTCCGCAAGCTTTAATGCAATCTCTTTTTCATTCTTAGATTCGCTATCAATTTTCACGAGCGAAACAAAATAATCAACCAATGTTTTTGTCATAATTAATTTCCCATTAAACTTTTTGTGTGAGACTGAATTTTGCAGTAATTTTGTCAACTGGAAAAATTTTATAGACAAAAATAGAATGAAATGCAATTTTGATGTGAGATTAGTTTTGAAGAGGTTAATGATGAAATTTTTAATTATTTTATTGTGTTTAACAGCGTGTTCACCACATGCGATTTATCTGACAAATGATGCTGAAAAATCTAGTAAACACGGGCAATTCCCAACAACAAAAACAACTCATTTTGTTTGCTCATTTTATGCTGATAAGTTTCATGGACGTACCACTTCAAATGGCGAAACTTTTGATATGTATAAGTTTACAGCAGCCCACAAAACATTGCCATTTAACACTAAACTGCGCGTCATAAATGAAGACAACGGGAAATCTGTTGTCGTTCGCATAAACGATCGCGGCCCATTCATAAAAGGTCGAGATTTAGATTTATCTTTCGCGGCTGCCCAAAAAATCGGATTGATTCCATATGGCGTAAAACGACTCAAAATCGAATTTCTAAAGGAAAAATAAAATGCTTCAAATTAGTAAAAAAGTAGCAAACGCAATTCAAAATAATAAACCAGTCATTGCACTTGAATCGACCATTATATCTCACGGAATGCCTTATCCACAAAACATTGAAGTCGCCAAAAATTTGGAAAATATTGCTTTAGAAAATGGAGTTGTACCAGCAACAATATGCTTAATGAACGGTAAAATTAAGGTGGGATTAAATAGTGATGAATTAGAAACTTTGGCAACCGCAAAAAATGTGAAAAAAATATCTCGGCGCGATATTGCCAAAAATTTAGCAAAGAAAGAAATCGGTGCCACCACAGTTGCCGCCACAATGATTGTCGCAAAACTCGCTGGCATAAATGTTTTCGCAACCGGTGGAGTTGGTGGCGTTCATAGATTTGCAGAAGAATCATTTGATATTTCTGCTGATTTGATCGAATTTTCGCAAACACCTATCGTCGTTGTTTCGGCGGGTGCAAAAGCAATTTTAGATTTACCTAAAACTTTGGAATTTTTGGAAACTTGCGGAGTTCCCGTTTACGGCTTCCAAACTGACAAATTTCCAGCATTCTATTCTGCAAAATCTAATCTAAGTATTGAACGCATAAATTCAGCATCTGAAATTGCTAACATTTTCCAAATCAATAAAAAACTTGGCTTGAAAATGGGCATCCTTGTGGCAAATCCAATTCCAAAACAAGATGAAATACCGTTTGACGAAATGGAAGTTTTCATTTCAAAAGCAATTGCAGAAACTAAAAAAAATGGGATTATTGGCCAAGCAGTTACGCCATTTTTACTTGCCAAAATCGTGGAATTAACACAAGGCAAATCACTCAAAACCAATATTAAATTGGTAGAAAACAATGTTAAATTAGCGTGCAAAATAGCGAAAAAACTTTAATTTTTCCTTTTTATAAAAAATTATTATTTGGCAATAATCGTCAATGCAATGTACGGTACTACATTAAAAATAAATACCGTTGTTTTATAGAACATCATCATCAGATAAATAGATGATTCAAATTTTTCTTTTGAGATATTGAACCACTTACTGTGCATTCTATAAACAAAATTGCTACCAAATGCAATAAACAAAAAAGCAAGCAATTGCAATCCAAAATTAATTACAAAACACCATCCTAAAAAACTGCGCAATTCTAAAATCGTCATCTAACACCTCCATTTTTTGGAAATATTATCACGAAATTTTGTCAATATTTTTCTTGCCTAAAAAATTGTGATCGAATGAATTGCATTCAACATAAAAAGGA
>CAZWYK010000056.1:0-7341 GCA_964638205.1 uncultured Candidatus Cloacimonadota bacterium
CGAGAGCTGTTTTTTCATTTGCCGACCAAGTTCGATGTACATTTTTTTCGATTGCCTCGGGATTACGCTGAATGTATTCAACAATTTCGGTAGATGGAGTTCCTGGGTAACCATATGCACCAGATAAACCCGCATCTAAAGCACCTTGAGCAATAGCTTCATCACCCAAAAGTAATAACTTTTTCATTTAAATCTCCTTTTGAATATTAATTTTGTTCCAAAAAATATTTTGGACATTTGCCGACAAGTTTTTTTTATTTGACACGATTTCTAAACTTTAAAATCTTGAAGCATCAAAAAAAAGGAATGAAAATGAAAAATAATTTGAGTTTTATCGACCGATTTGAAAATTTTATTTTGGCAAACAAGCTAATTCAAAAAAATGACAAACTCCTCGTTGGATTTTCTGGCGGAGCAGATTCCACCGCACTTCTTTGTGCTTTGTGGCATCTAAAAACCAAGTATCATCTCTCCTTTTTGGTGGCTCATATAAACTACAATTTACGTGATGAAGATTCACTACGAGACGAAGAATTTGTCAAAGACTTCTGCTTTAAGCGAAACATTTCACTCGTTGTAAAAAATGTCCAAATAAAAAAAAATAGCGAAAATCATACGCGAAAAATTCGCTTTAAATATTTTAATGATTTACGAAAACTATACAAAATCAACAAAATTGTGTTGGGACACAACAAAAAAGATCAAGCGGAAACGATGATTTTCAGATTGTTTCGTGGTGCTGGATATACTGGGATAAAGGGAATTGCACCAAAAGTTGGCAATGTAATTCATCCACTTTTACCGTTTTCCCGCAATGAAATTGAAGAGTACTTGCAATCACAAAATATCAATTGGTGCGAAGATATTTCCAACCAAAATAACGAATTCTCACGCAATCGCATTCGCAACGAGCTGTTGCCATGGGTACAAAAAAACCTAAATGGCAATGTGGTCGAAAAACTTTTTCAAGCATCGCAAATTTTTACCGAAACAGATGAGATTCTAGAAACATTGGCGATGCGTCGTTTGCAGAAAATCCAAAAACACAAAAATCATCTAGCAGTGGAAATCCACAAATTAAAAAAAGTACGAAAAGTTATACGATTTTACATATATAAACACCTTTTTGCGAAAATCGTTGGTGATGCAAACGGATTTTACCACTCACATTTTGAAGAAATCGAAGCAATTTTAGTAGCAAATGGTAGCAAAAAACTAAAAATTTCCAAAAATGTTTTCGTGTTTAAGCAATATGATGAATTGCTCTTTTCCGACAAAGATATTTCCCAAAATCAAATTTTGGAAGAAGAAAAAATCATCGAACGAATTCGACGACGCACCGTTTTTGAAGATTATCGCGTCACGATGAAAAAATTAAAAATAATTCCACACAAGCGAAACATTGAAGAGTATAAAAATGTCATCTATCTTGATCTCGATAAAATCATTTTTCCAATTTATTTAAAGCATCGACAAGCCGGAGATAGTTTTTTTCCACGTGGAATGGAGCATGCCAAAAAATTGAAGAAGTTTTTTATTGACGAGAAAATCCCAAAATTTGAAAGAAGTAAAATTCTTATTTTTTGGGATAGTGAAAAAATTATTTGGGTGGGTGGATTTCGAGCTGACAATCGCGTCGTAGCTACTACCGAAACTAAAAATATTTTGATGTTGGAGATTGAAAAGATTTCCAGAAAAAAAATGCGAGCAGCCGAAAGATTTAAATAAAAATGGACGGAATAAATGAAAAAAGATCTTGAAAAAATCATCATTTCAGAAAATGAAATTAAGATGAGAGTTGGAGAGCTAGCTAGAAAAATCGACACTGAGTATGCAGAAAAAAATCCTGTGATTGTCTGTATTTTACGCGGTGCTATTTTTTTCGCAACAGACTTAATGAAAAGCATCTCCATTCCACTAGAAGTCGACTTTATGTCGCTTTCCAGTTACGGTGATAGCACAAAATCATCGGGCGTTGTAAAAATCAAAAAAGACATAGACACGGACATTACAAAGCGACATGTCATTATCGTTGAAGATATTGTTGATACTGGACTTACACTCAAATATATTAACGATTATTTTAAACAACACAACCCCGCTTCTATCAAAATTTGCACATTATTAGATAAACCAAACGCACACAAGACTGATTTAAAAATTGATTATGTTGGCTTCGATGTTGGCAATGAATTTGTGGTCGGTTACGGTTTAGATTTTGCTCAAAAATACAGAAATTTACCATTTATCGGTATTCTAAAAAAGGAGATTTACAGTTAATGCAAACACCCAAAAAACAACTTCCAAAAATGAAAAAATCACATTCCATTACCTTTTGGATTGTGCTACTCTTAATTACCGTGATTATGTTTCAATTTTCCAAAAACACAGCTAAAACTACCGAAAAAACATACAGCGAGTTCAAACAAATGGTCACAAATGGTCAAATTTTACGAGTTAATTTTGATGGCAAAAACATCACATTTACAACGACAGAAAATAAAAATTTAACTTCACGCTTACCATTTGAAGATCCACAATTGGTAATCGAATTAGAAAAGGCAAACATAGTCGTTAGTGCTCATAAACCGTCAAAATGGTTCGGAATTTTTATCAATTTCTTACCATTTTTAATCTTTATTGGCATTTGGGTATTTCTGATGCGTGGTATGCGTGGTGGTGCAAATAAAGCTTTCAGTTTTGGAAAAAGCAAAGCTAAATTATCTATTGGTGGAAAAACCAAAATTACTTTTTCAGATGTAGCAGGAGTGGACGAAGCAAAAGAAGAGCTGGAAGAGATTGTTGATTTCCTGAAAAGTCCCAAAAAATTTCAGAGACTCGGTGGTAGAATACCGCGTGGTGTTCTACTTTTAGGCAGACCTGGAACGGGAAAAACACTTTTGGCAAAAGCAGTTGCTGGGGAAGCAAAAGTTCCATTTTACAGCATTAGCGGTTCCGATTTTGTAGAAATGTTTGTTGGAGTGGGTGCATCTCGCGTACGCAATATGTTTGCAGATGCCAAAAAAAATGCACCTTGCATAGCCTTTATTGATGAAATTGATGCAGTTGGAAGACATCGTGGTTCTGGTCTTGGGGGTGGACACGATGAACGCGAGCAAACTTTAAATCAACTTTTGGTAGAAATGGATGGTTTCGACCCAAATGATTCTGTTATAATTGTGGCTGCTACAAACAGACCAGATGTGTTAGACCCAGCATTACTGCGTCCTGGTAGATTTGATAGGCAAATTGTAGTGGACCTTCCCGACATCAAAGGAAGAGAAGAAATACTTAAAGTTCACACTCGCGACCTACCCATTTCAGCTAGTGTAGTTTTGAATATTATTGCGCGAGTTACACCCGGTTTTAGCGGAGCAGATTTGGCAAACTTAGTTAATGAAGCTGCTCTCTTAGCCGCTCGTAAAAGAAAGAAAAAAATCGAAATGAACGATTTTGAAGAAGCAAAAGATAAAGTAACACTCGGTAAAGCACGCAAAAGCAGAGTGATTACTGAAGAAGATAAAAAAATTACTGCAATTCACGAAATTGGACATGTTATCTGTTCTATGTTTTTAGAAAAAGTAGAACCTATTCACAAAGTTACCATCATTCCACGTGGTTTCACAGCAGGTGCAACTCACTTCCTGCAAACTGATAAAACGCATTATTTGAAGAGCTATATGATAGAATCGTTAGTTGGACTCCTCGGTGGTCGTGTAGCAGAAGAGGTAATCTTTAATGATGTTTCTACGGGTGCGTCCAATGATATTGAACGCGCTACAGACCTTGCCAAACAGATGGTTTGCAATTGGGGAATGAGCGAAAAAATAGGACCGATTAAACTTACTCAAAAACAGAGCCAAATGTTTTTGGGACGAGATATTTCTCAGCACGATAACATCAGTGAAGAAACTGCTAAAATAATTGATCGTGAAGTAAAAAACATCATTTCAAAAGCACACGAAACTGCCGAAAACATTCTTACTTCAAAACGTGAACTTCTGGAAAAGTTAGCTGACGTTTTACTAGAAAAAGAGACCATCGAAGCAAAAGAAATTTTCAAAATAACTACTCCCTTCATTACTGAAGATGAAAAACCAATCGTCGAGAAAAAAATGCAAAAAATAAAAGATTTAGATAATGACATCAAAAAAGCAGAGAGAAGAGCAAAAGCTGCCATTCGCCGTAAAAAACAGGCAGCAGCAAAGAAACGAGCTCAAGCAAAAGAGGTAAAAAAAAATGAAACAGTTTAGCTTTCTTTTATTTTTTATTTTACTGTTATCTTGCACCCCAAAAATAGTACCTGAATACAGCGTTGACTTGCCAAAAACAGAAACGATTATGCTCTCACCCTTTGCCACTTTCGATTTTGCGGAAATTGATGAATCATCCGCCATCGTGAAAAGTAGAATTTGGGAAAATGTTTACTGGACCCTAAACGATAGCGGCGGTAAAAATAGAATTTTCCCATTCAATGAAAATGGCGAAATTTTACGAGCACAATGGTACGATGAAAATGAAGGCGGAGTTTACATAGATGATGCTGTAAATATCGATTGGGAAGAAATGGCAACCGATAATAATGGCAATCTTTACATCGGGGCGTGCGGGAATAACGATAATCTAAGGCGAGATTTAGCAATTTATATCTTGAAAGACCCCTTCCCCGCTTCAACGGGAAAAACGCGTACCTTCCAAACAATCAACTTCCATTATCCAGAACAAACCACATTGCCAGCAACTCCAAATAATTTTGATTCCGAAGCTATATTTTGGGCAAAAGACAATCTCTATCTTCTCACCAAGCACCGTGCTGATACCAAAACAGTTTTATATAAATTTGAACAAATGAACCCGCTCGAAAATAATCCACTGACAAAAATTGCAACGTTCGATATTGGCGGCATGGTTACTGCGGCAGATGCCTCTCCCAATGGTGAAAAGTTAGCAATTCTTACCTACAATTCTGTTTGGCTATTCGAAAGTGAAAATGATGACTATTTTGCGGGTAAAATCAGTTGGCTTCCCATCTATGCAAAACAGTGCGAAGCTATTTGTTTCGATGCAGACACGCTTGTCATCACAAATGAACAAATGGAAATTTTTAGATTACCAATAGATAATTTAGTCAAGTTACAGTAACTCGACAAAAAGGAGAGATGAATGGAAAAAATTATTAGTGCGTGCGGGCTTATCTGTTCCGATTGCTTGGCATACAGAGCCACTCAACAAGATGATGATAACTTACGCAAACAAACTGCCGAATTGTGGTCTAACATTTATGGTGCAAACATTTTATCGAAAGACATCAATTGTAATGGTTGTATGACGGATGGTGTGAAATTCTCACATTGCAACGAATGCGATATGCGAGAATGTGCAATTGCGGAAGATGTGGAAAATTGCGGACAATGCAGAGACTATCCCTGCCAAACCATTTCAGATTTTTTTGAAAATGTTCCCGATGCAAAGCTTGTTTTAGATAAAATTAAGGAAGATTAGTAGCCACAACTGACAAAACATAAAAACTCCTCTTCAAACTTGAAGAGGGGTTTTTATTAGCCAGTAAGTCATCAAGATTTTACATTATTTAATTAGATATTTCCTAAGAAAGTTAAGATATTTCATAGGAAATATAATCTTTATAAAGGGTAAAAAAAGAGTGTTAAAGACTTTATATTTAAGGAGATAATGATAAATTAGTTTTGTAAACAGAAATGAAAGGAGGGTAAAATACCTGATTATCTACCGTACAATGTGGAAAAGTTTAACCGACCGACTGAACCGCTGACACGTTTGTTAGGTACTTTCACTTTTGAACAAATCGTCAGCATCGTTTTCCTTGAACTCAACAATATCTAAATATCTTACTTTGGGTTTCTTCTCTAAAAAATTATTATTTTTATCTAATCTATGTAACCTTTTATAATACAATCGTCGAAAAATAGGTTTCTAAATTTCAGTATACTTCCTTGTTGATGATAACACGTTAGGATATGATCATTGTATGCAAAACCAATTGTATCTGTATTTTCATTTCCTCTGGTTATATGACCTTTGAGTTCTACATATTGATTATGTTTTGGGTCTGGGAAAAGAATTTCTCGGTATCAACATTTTGAGCTAATTTTTGCATTGCACTTATTGCGTAAGCTCCTGCACCTGTAGTAACCAGTATTCTTAAAATTTCACCAATGTTTTCAGGTATTAATGTCTCCCAACTTCCTTTACGAACCATTACGGTAATTCAAAATTTAGTTTACTTAAATCGGGATCTCTTTTATATAAGAAATACCTGAACATTTCATCAATACTAATTAATGCTTCTGCAGATTTTTGAGCATCCATATAACCATCTTCCACAAGCTTACCACTTATCTTTTATTCCTCATCACTGAAAGAAATAATCTTTCTTTATCTGTCAATAATTTTTTACTCTTCCATTAAAGTTATTTAAAAAACTTCTTGACACATTTTGCAATTGAGAATTATTTGCAATTCAATAAATAAAAAGGAGTTTTAAAATGGATAATCCCGCCCCGATATTTGAGAACTTTCTCAAGACAAAAGGATTAAAATTAACGAAACCACGCCAGGTAATTCTCGATGTTGTTTTCGAGACCCATACCCACTTCAATGTGGATGAACTTTACGACATTATCAAAAAAGATCATCAAAATGTATCGCTTGCTACCATCTACCGTACCATGCCACTTCTTGTTAATTCTGGTTTAATAAAACAGTCTCACCGTAGTCAGTCAAAAGAACATTTTGAACACATTCACGGTCACGCAGATCATCTTCACCTTATCTGTTCCAATTGCGGCAATCTCATCGAAGAAGAAAGTAAGGAACTTGAAAACAAGCTAAACACCTTAGCTAAAAAACATAACTTTGTTATTGAAGAATTTAACATCAATGCCAAAGGTAAATGTTTCAAATGTAAATGATTTTTAGTTAAATGAGAATGATATTCAATTAAAATTAAAGCAAAGGAGATATAGAATGAGTACAACAAACAAAGTAAATTTGTATAGTATGAAACAGGGGCAAGTTGCCACAATTACAAATTTAACAGGTGGCTCTAATTTCATCATTAAAGCAGAATCACTTGGCATTCGCGTTGGTTTGGAGATAAAGGTAATCTCTATCCAAATGTTGCATGGTCCCATTACAATTCAAGTTGGGCACACAAAAATTGCCATTGGGCAAGGAATGGCTAAAAAAATAGAAGTGGGGCAAATATCATGAAAAAAATTCTTTTAGTAGGAAACCCAAATGTAGGTAAAAGTGTTATCTTTTCTCGCCTTACGGGCGTGCATGTGGTAGCTTCCAACTACT
>CAZWYK010000057.1:0-7268 GCA_964638205.1 uncultured Candidatus Cloacimonadota bacterium
TCATTCTGTAATTTTTGCTTACCAATGTTATTTCCAATAAAATTAAATGGCAAAGAAAACTCAACTCTTGCCTCAGGATATGTTTCTTCGTTTCGAGTAACACGATTAAATATTTTCCAAGTTTGATGGTCTTCTTCCGTTACAATTTTGGTTACTTTCCAATCTCGTTCTGCATTTTTTTTGTTGTACGAAAGTTCTAAATTTATTTCTGGTAAATATTGAGTAAACTTAGAAATATTTAAATATCTGGCTATTTTTTGAATTGACCTGCTGTAATTCTCTTTTTTTCTATCTATCGTTTTTTGAAAGTCATCAAATGCAATTTGTGATGGTTCTTGTGCAAAAACGAGTGAAAAATTCTGTAAAAGATTAAACTTACCATAGGTCTGTTTGTGGTCAGTCTGAATAAATTGCCATTTTCTAAGTTCGTTTTTCAAATCAATGATATTTTCTAAGTTATCAATGATTTCTTCTGTTTTCAATAAGTTATCAGCAGAATATTCAGCTAAAATTATTTTCTCTCGCTGAAGAATTTTCAAATCATTTTGTAAAAGCTCAATTCGAGTATTTGCTTCATTCCACCAAATTAAATCATCGATAATTTCTGCAATTCGTTCCATTTTGTAAAACTTTATTACCAATCCATTATTGAGCTCATCAAGTTGGAAATCAACTTTATCAATCACATTATCAAAATCTTTTTTGAATAAAGTTTTGCTCATTTCAAGCTTAAATTCTTGTTCATTATTATCAATTGTAGATGATGAATCATATTCAATAATTTCGTGATTATATGTGGTAAAATCTTTTTCCAATTTTGAAACGTTTGCATCAAATTTATTATGATAACCAAAATTAATATTAAACCAATTCAGCGATTTATCAATCGTACTCTGAGCTTGGTCAATTTGAATGGAGTTTAATTTTTGCTGATATTTTATATCAGTTTGCAAATATTTTTCGAGCACATCTAAAAATGACACATTTTCAGTAAACAATACGGAGCAAATAAAAAACAAAAAAAAACTAAACTTTAAATTCATGTTCAGAATAGATTTTTTTATGGTGTTTCTTCTTTTTATTACTTTTTTCTTTCTTACGAATAATGTGAATTAACGCGAGAATTAAACAGATAAAAAGTGTTCCAATAATGGCTACTAAAAATTGTCCTAAACCACATGCCATTCCCAAAATAATAGCGTAAAACACTTTAATTGTGTTCATCGGTTCACGTAAAACTGTTCTAAAACGAATTAAGCTAAGTGCACCAGCCAAACCAAATGCACGCACCAAATTATCTGCCACAACAATCCAAATTAAAGCACCACCTACGGTCAAAAGTAAAATTGTATATTGCATACTACGCATTTCGTGTTGCAATTGTCGGCTCAATTTTCCCACTCCATAAGTTACGGAATAAATGTAAGAATACACTAATCCTAAAATAAGTGCCATCCCTAAATTCATAATAATCGAAAATGGTGAAGTAGTAATGTTGCTTGCCGAACTACTTTGAATTGCACTAAAAAATTCGCCCATTAATCTTCTCCTTCCATTGAATCTATATCGCTAAATTTGAAATATTCCTTAATCAATTGAAGCGACTTTGCTATACTTTTTGGTATTTTGTCAATTTCTGCAAAATTAGTGTAAAAATTATAAGTTCCCCTTTCTGGAAAATAGACTGAATTAATACCAGTTGCATATTTAGAAAATCTTTTTTGTGGTAAAAGCGATAATTTATTTTCCATTTTTTTGAACCATTTTGCTTTTTTGCCCATTATTTTAGATTCAAAAACGATAATCCGCAGTTGTTTCTCACGATGTTTATGGAGGAGTGCCGTATGTTTGATCTGTTTATCAACTGTAATACGAATCCTTTTTGATTTATTTTGAAATGCAATTCTATCATAACTTGTTGTCATTACTGGCTTTAAATTGCCAATTTTAATGAGATCTAAAATTAAGTTATACGTTCTTTTGAGAAGTGGCACATTAGGATTATATTTTTTCAATTCATTATAAATGTCTTTACCATTTAAAAAATTGGGAATTAAATCTTTAGGCATAATAAAGCGTTTTTTATAAGTTGTTCGATTATATTTTACTTTTATTTCTACCCAAACTTTGTCTTCAAAAATATTTTTGCAACCATAATTTCGCAATCGTATTTTGAAACGAAACTCTCTTTGCGTCAAATATTCTTTGAAAATTGACAATTTTTCATCATCTAAATAGGTTGTTTTTATTTGCGAGACTTCATCTTCATTATAGCTAAAAACTGAAATGTCTTTTTTCAGCGCAGTAACAATTTCTTCGTAAGTATTATCGATAACAACAAACTTTTTCTCTTTTCTTTTGAATGACGATATTTTTTTTTCCATTTTATTCCAATTCCAATTCAACATGGTCGATAATCACAAAATCTGTATCAATTACATCAACTGTAATGAGATTATCAACTATATCCATTTTGCAAAAATGATATTCTTGTAGATAAAGTTGACTGTACTGCATATCATCATCATCTGTTTCTTGATCGTATAATGGTGCACCACCGCCAGCAGTAACAATATAATTAACGTCACCAACTAAAAGTCTTTCGTAACTGTGATTATGTCCAGAGAACACAAACTTGATACCATATTCATTGATAATTGGCACCAAATGTTCTCGTAAATAAGGCTCATGGCTTTGGTGTAAGCTAGTTCCGTAAGGTGGATGATGTAAAAGTAATACTGTTGCTTTAATATTATCATCAATATTTTCTAAATCATCTATCAACCATTCGTGCTGAGCAGATCCTGGAGCTAAATCTACATTTGGGTCTGCAACTTCACTATCAATTACAATAAAATGAATCTCTTTTCTATCGATTGAGTACCAAGTGTTTACACCATCCCAATTTGCATCAGCTGGGATGTATTCCCCTACATTATCCAAAAATATGGTAGCACTTCCATCTGCCGAACTATCGTGATTGCCACGCACTCCACAAAATTCTCGGTTTTCCAAAACAATGCCACAATCCTCAAACCACAAATCCCACATCTCTTGCTCTTGACCTGGACTGCAAAAATCTCCCGTCATAAAAACATAACCAGGATCAACTGCATCAATGCATTCAGCAACAACTGTTCTTTCGTAACGATTGGTCCGCGTATCACCATAAATCACAAAAAATTCTTGAACTGGAAAAATGTCGATTAAATTAAGGGCATATTGCAATATGAGAGAAGCATCGTAAGTTTGAATTATGCCGTTACCATCTACATCTGCAGCGTTTTGCTGCTCGTTTGACCATTCAGAAATTAGACCAATAGCATATTGAATCACGAGCGATGCATCATAAGCAGTAATTTCATTATTGCTGTCAATATCGCCATAGAAAGTTCTGACATCTCGATTTTCAATCTCTATTTTTCTACCAATTATTGCGAAAATACTGATGAAAAATACCGTTAATAATATCAAGCTTAAAAATATTTTCTTTACCATTAGTCCACTACCGCCTCAATGTGGTCGATAATCACAAAATCTGTATCAATTACATCAACTGTAATGAGATTATCAACTATATCCATTTTGCAAAAATGATATTCTTGTAGATAAAGTTGACTGTACTGCATATCATCATCATCTGTTTCTTGATCGTATAATGGTGCACCACCGCCAGCAGTAACAATATAATTAACGTCACCAACTAAAAGTCTTTCGTAACTGTGATTATGTCCAGAGAACACAAACTTGATACCATATTCATTGATAATTGGCACCAAATGTTCTCGTAAATAAGGCTCATGGCTTTGGTGTAAGCTAGTTCCGTAAGGTGGATGATGTAAAAGTAATACTGTTGCTTTAATATTATCATCAATATTTTCTAAATCATCTATCAACCATTCGTGCTGAGCAGATCCTGGAGCTAAATCTACATTTGGGTCTGCAACTTCACTATCAATTACAATAAAATGAATCTCTTTTCTATCGATTGAGTACCAAGTGTTTACACCATCCCAATTTGCATCAGCTGGGATGTATTCCCCTACATTATCCAAAAATATGGTAGCACTTCCATCTGCCGAACTATCGTGATTGCCACGCACTCCACAAAATTCTCGGTTTTCCAAAACAATGCCACAATCCTCAAACCACAAATCCCACATCTCTTGCTCTTGACCTGGACTGCAAAAATCTCCCGTCATAAAAACATAACCAGGATCAACTGCATCAATGCATTCAGCAACAACTGTTCTTTCGTAACGATTGGTCCGCGTATCACCATAAATCACAAAAAATTCTTGAACTGGAAAAATGTCGATTAAATTAAGCGAATAGAACAACATTAACGAAGCGTCATAAGCTTGAATAGAACCATTTCCATCCACATCGCCAGCAAGCAATTGCTCTTCCGACCAATCATCAACTAAGCCGATTATGTACTGTAATACTAATGAAGCATCAAACGAATTAACTTCGGCGTCAAGGTTAACATCACCGTACATTGTTCTCACAATTCGAATTTTGCTATCATACTTTTTGCCTTTGAAAGCAAAAAGTGATAATGTGATAAGTAGAATTATGAAAATAATTATTGATATTTTTTTAAAATTCATCAATCATCCCCAAAACATATTGTAAAATTAATGATGCGTCCATAGATTGAACATAGCCATTTTCATCTACATCAGCGTTTGTTATTTGAAACTCATCTAACTCAATCAAACCAATTGAATATTGTAATGCCAATGACGCATCAAAAGCTTGCACGAAACCATTTCCATCCACGTCACCCAACAGACCAAAATTATTTGAAGCAGATGGTGTTGCCACTAACATAATTTGTAAATTTGCAGAACCATCGGGATTCCTACCATAAGAAACATCTGGTAATAATGCTGGATATTCAAAACTATCAATTGGAACGACAGCATCTTTATTGTAAATGCCGATAAATTCGCCTTCTTGTTTTAAACCAAAATTTGCGTGTAAAATTCCAGATAAGGCATCGTTATCTGCCCAAATTATCAGATAATCATTTGCTGCAATTGTCACATTGGGAAATTGCCATTTATCCGAAGTTTGCGAGTTATCACTCAAAAATAAGCCTTCTAAATTTACATCAAAATCATTTGCATTATAAAGTTCTATCCAATCTGCATATTCACCAAATTCATCGGTAATAGTGCTAGTATTCATTGCCATTACTTCGTTAATGTAAATACCCGTTTTGTAATCTTCAACCATGTAGTTTTGTAGCTGAAACTCAATAGACTGGTCGCGTTCCTGAATGAAATGTTTCAAACCAAAAATAACAATGTTACCAAAGTTGACATCATTTTCCAAATTAGTCTCAAATTCTTCATTTGTAAACATTTTATTATTATCTTCATAAACTGCATCACGAATTAAATCTGCAAGCTCATCGATGCGTGGCGATAAAGATACCTCATTTAACTCATTTGCAGCAAGATATTTGTAAATCATTTTGTAAATATTTTGATATTCGGCAACACCTTGCGAAGCAATAGTGCTGGTGTATAATGGTCGTGGATAATCATATTCCCATAACATATCCAAGTGTAGCAACATATCAGAGTCAATAATATTGAGCCCCAAAATGCCAAATGCATAGTTAAAATCCCACGGAATGTGTGTAAATTTATTTGTATCCGTGCGGTGATAAAGATAATAATTGCGTGAATTACCAAAATAACTATCTAAATTAACATAATAGTTATTTATCACTTGGTAAAATAGGTAATTGTGAATGTGAAAAAAACCTTCAAGATTTTCGGCAAATTCGGCTGGAGGAGTGTTATTGATGATATTAATCAAATTCAGCAAATCTGACCAATTATTCAAATCTTCATTCGTTTTGATCTCGTATAAATCGTAATAATCCTCTTGGTTAGGACCATACCAAACTAAATCACCGTGTGGGTCTCCTTTGAAAAGATTACCATCTTCCCCACCGCCATAATGCCGATCGACAAATTTCATATTAACTTGTTCTACATTTGTGTAAAGTCCCCAGTAAACACCATTCACATAAACTTTGGCAAAATTTGCACGTGAGCTGGGAATATATTCATTCATTGTATCGTAAACTAGTTTTTCCCGCAGAAAAGTTGGGTCACAATAGTTATTATTCAAGTTAAGTTTATCCAAATCATAAAATTCTTGTCCATCTACAAATTCGTCAAACTTAAGTTTAAATGGCTTCTTCTGAGTTGGATAACCAAAAGATTTATAACCTTTGAAACGCACTCCCACACTGTCGTAATCTACACCATTGAAGGTAAAAGTTGCTTGCGAATAAATCCAATCATTTTCAGGTTCCGAACCAATGAGATAATTTTCATAAAGCATATCAAACCATTCGTCGTCTTCAAAAGTTATGTAAAACTCTAAAACTTGAGAATCATCGTAAATAATATCAGATTCATCAGCAAAAATGTTAATAAAAAGAATCAATAAAATAAAAATCAATAAATATCTCATAAAACCTCCAAATTACCAGCTTATATTTGCTCCCATATCTGCACCATTTTCGCCAGCTCCGAGGCAAGGTGAATTTATATCTAATGAAAAATCACCATTTTCCACATCAGTAAAAAGAGGGTCAAAATCAATATTACCTTCGCCACTATAACCATTTTGGACATCGCTGTAAATCACAGAAATATCACTCATGAATGGATGAATGTCATCCCCATTACCAGTTGTGTCATTACCCCAAATAATACTATTTTTGATATTAACATCGGAATGATAATTACAATAAACTGCACTACCATATTGTGAATGATTACCGTAAATTGTTACATTTTCCAAAGTTGGAGAAGAATCGTTCTTACACAAAATCCCGCCACCATAAACTGAACGGTCGTCTCGTTGTACCGAATTGTTATTGTAAATAATCACATTCGTAATTTGCGGACTTGAATTATGATTACAATAAATTCCACCACCACCTTCATAAGCTGAATTGTTCATTACGATTACATTTTCTATAATGGGACTTGAATTATAACTACAATAAATTCCACCACCAGAATCATAATATGCTGTATTTTCTTTCACAATTAAGTTACGCAGAGTTGGACTTGAATAACTTTCACAATAAATTCCACCACCGTGCTGATTGTAACCATTCATAATGGTAAAGCCATCTAAAACAGTCGTGGCAAACTCACCGTCGATAAACTTCACTACGCTCACATAATCAAGTGTGTCATTAGTACCATCAATAATGGTTGCCGATGGTC
>CAZWYK010000058.1:0-1438 GCA_964638205.1 uncultured Candidatus Cloacimonadota bacterium
TCAAAAGAAGAAGAAGCGTCGAGAGTAACTAAAATTAATTCATTAGCAAATTGTGGCTCTCCAGCATCGGCTACGGGTTCATCATTTCGGGGAGCAATGTTAATGGTAACCGTTGCATAATCGGAAAAAGATTCGCCGTCAAAAGCACGATAAGTCAAGACATCAATTCCGTTAAAGTTTGTTGTTGGAATATACGAACCATTTATATAAACACCATTTTCAGGATAATCTGAAATGTGGTAAGTCAAAATTTCCGAGCCTTGATCATCATTTGAATATTGGGCAAATGGAACAACAATTGCAACATCTTCTTCTGTTTGAATTAAAAAATCTTCAACCGTTGGCGGTGTATTGGTTATATCGCATTCAAATGATGAAGTTTCTATTAATGTGTTGGGTGGAATTGCCAAATCTTCAGCTGAAATTTCGAGGTTAATTGTCGCACCAAAATTAAAATTGTTTGGTGGATCAATGCTAATTCCATAACCATAATCTATCGAAAATGACGAGAAAATACCAACATCTAAATAATTGTAGATTGATCCATTTACACTAATCTCAACTGTTGATAAATTAACGCCTGCTCCACCAGAATCCTTAACATCAAAGTATATTGAGGAATTTACTGAAACACCAGTTTCACCGTTTGTTGGTTCTATATTCTGTACAAAAGGCGCTGAATCATCTTCTGCACATTTGAACCAATATGTTACATTTAATTCATTTTGCAAAATATCCAATGCACGCACATTCACAAAAATTGAATCTCCATACCTAAAATTCACATTGGGGTCAATTTGAATTTCAAAAAAATTATCCGTAATCTGATTCACACCCAAGTTGCCATAAAGAACCGAATAATTTGTAACATCGCCATTTGCGTTTTCAGTTACCGTAACTAAAACAGAATCGATTAAAATGCCATCAACATCATGAAGATCGAATTCAATATTTGTATTTACGGCAATTTCTGTAGTAAGAGAATCTGGACTTAAGTTTTCAATGTAAGGTAAATTGGCAAATAACAAAATAGACAAAAACAGAAAAATAACAATTAAACTTTTTTTCATCTATGCTCCATTTTTTTTATTAATTTCATTTTTTTGCATATTTTCAAAATGCTATTTTATTGTCAACTATTTTATAGCTTTCATAAATTTAATCTCTTTGACACCATTATATTTCGCCAAAATTTCGGCAACTATTGCCACTGCAATTTCAGATGTTGTTGTTTTCGCAATGTTTAGTCCAATCGGTGCATTAATAGAATCGACCAAATTATTGCCATATTTTTTTTGCTTAATTTTTTGAATTGTATCTGGCACTTTTATTTTTGAACCTATCATTCCAATATATTTTGCAATAAGATTGCGTTCACAAATTTTATCTAAAATCTCCAAATCGTGTAAATGCCCGTGCGTGAAAATAACGATAGCAT
>CAZWYK010000058.1:1448-7193 GCA_964638205.1 uncultured Candidatus Cloacimonadota bacterium
CAGTTAATTTCATTTTCTCCACAAAATCAACATAATTTGAAAAAATTATTTCATCTGCTTTGGGTAAATTATTTTTGGAGGCAAATTCTTCCCGATTATCAATCACAACACAGTGGAAACCAACTGATTTCAAAAGTGGAATCAAACTTTGACAAAGGTGTCCACCCCCAAAAGCAAACACTTTTTTAGGTGCTGAAAAATATTCACAATACACTTTTATGTTACCACCACAAAGCATACCAATGCCAGATTTAGTCAGATTAAATGATAAAAAATCATTCTGTTTTGAACGATGGATTTCACTACATTTTTCCAAAACTAACTTTTCCAATTCACCACCGCCAACTGTCCCTTCCGAAGTGCCATCAAGATAAGAAATCATTTTAAATCCGCTTCTGCCCGGTGATTTGTCGGCACCTTCCACTACTGTTGCCAAGACGAATGATTTTCCATTTTTTTGGTTTTCTACCATTTTTTTTAAGATATTTATCATGAAATCTCCTTTTTAACCTCACGTAAGAATGCAGTTTTAGTATTTAAATTTTGCAAGACACTTTCGTTACCAACTTCAACAAATTTTCGTTTTTGTGGATATTTATCAATGATTTTTTTGAGATTATAGTCTGCTGGATAGGATTGAATAATCTCACTAAATTCCTCAGAAATCAGAAGTGGATGTCCTGCTTTCATTTGGAAGGATGGTTGAATCACAAAACATTCTGCATCAAACTTTGAAATCATTTTACGATATATTTCAAGTGGTACAAAAGGCTGGTCAACCATTTGCACAAATGTGGCACCAGATTCAAAATTTGATAAACCCTTTTGTAACGACGAAAACATTCCTAAATCATGAAGTTCATTAAATTGCGCTTTTGTGCTTTGAATTTGAGACTTTACATTTTCAAAATTATCACCTAAGATAACCAAAATATTAGAAGATATTTGCGATAATTTAACAATCAAATATTGAATTACGGTTACCTCTCCAAACTTCAAAAGAGCTTTATCTGTGCCCATTCTCGTTGATTTTCCAGCAGATAAAATTAAGATATTAATTTAAACTCTCCTTAAATTTTCATTCAAAATCATTGACATAAAAAAGACGAATAGCGATATTGTAAAGTTAAAATAAAAGAAAGTTGGCGAAATGGAAATGAACTCAAGCAAAAGGTTAGCAAAGCATCTAAAAAATTTCACTAATATTGGCACCGCACTTTCAACCGAAAGTGACATAAATAAATTTTTTCAGCTTGTTTTAAATGCAGCGATTGAATTCACAAATTGTGATGGTGGAACAATTTATCTGATTTCAGAAAACAAAAAATTTCTCGATTTCAAAACTATTTGCACATTATCAAAAAAATTACTTTTGGGAATGGCTGATACCGCAAAATGGCCAAGCATTCCCCTTTTTAACAAAAAAAATCAGAAAATTTTCAAAAATTTTGCATCTTATGTGGCAAACACAAAAAAAGCGTGTAGTATTGATGATGTTTATCATCAAAACATTTTCGATAATAGCGGTACTCAAAAATACGATACTGAAAATAATTACAATTCAAAGTCTATGGCTGCAATTCCAATGATGGACCACGAAAAAGAGCTTCTCGGAGTAATTCAGCTCATCAATGCAATGGATGAAAATGGAGAAATCATCCCTTTTTCTGATGAACATTTATCATCATTAACATCACTGGCATCACTCGCAGCGGTAGCGTTGACAAATCGTAATTTAATTGATAATTTGGAAAAATTATTATTAGAATTCCTTCAAAGTATCGCCACAGCAATCGACCGCGAATCAAAATATACCAGTGGACACATCAAGCGAGTATCAAAATTATCGGACATGATTGCGAATGCAATTCAAGATGATAGTGCCCACTACTCCAAAACTAAGTTTAGTGAAAATGAATTGCAAGAATTGAGCATTGCCAGTTGGATGCATGATATTGGAAAAATTACTACTCCCACCCATATCCGCGATAAAAGTACAAAATTAGAAACCGTTTTCGATAGAATTGAACTCGTTTTAACACGATTTGACTTTGTCGAAGCTTTGATAAAAAAAGATATCTTTTATTTGAAAAATGACGCCTCTAAAAAAGAGTTAAAGCAATTGCTAAAACTTTTGGAGAAATACCGTCAATTTATCATCAAGATGAACAGTGGTGGAGAATTTTTGGAAAATGATGCCGTACAGCAAATTGAAAAAATCGCTGAATTTCATTACCTTTCTGATGAAAAAGAATATTACCTTATCAATGATAATGAAAAAAATAATCTACTTATAAAAAAAGGTACTTTTCTACCTGAGGAATATGAAAAAATGCGTGAACATGTGATAGTTACACACGAAATGCTTTCACAACTTACCTTTCCCAAAAAATTTAAAAATGTACCCAAGTTTGCGGCTTCTCATCATGAATTGCTGAATGGAAAGGGTTATCCATTTGGATTAAAAGCAGATGAACTTCCTATCCAATCTCGCATCATTACAATTGCAGATTTATTTGAAGCACTCACATCGTCTGATAGACCGTATAAAAAGATGAAAACACTAACGGAAACTTTGAAGATTATGGCTTTTCAAGTGCGTGACAACAGCATTGATGAACATTTATTTAATTTATTTCTCGATTCAAAAGTATATTTACAATATGCAAAAAAAAACCTAAACTCAGAACAAATTGATGATGTAAACATCCCCAAAATCAAAAAAATTTATCATGAAAATAACAAAAAATAAAATTAAAGAATTAGCAAAACTAAACCAGAAAAAATACCGTGAATTAAGTAGCAATATTATTGTAGAAGGAGTTCGTTTAATTGAACAAATTAGTTATTATGGCATCGAATTGCTGGAACTTTATTTCACAGAAAGATTCCAAAATAATTTATTTTTATGCAAAAATAATTTTGAAGTTACCGAACAACAATTACAAAAAATCACTAATACAAAAAATCCACAACCAATTGCAGCTCTAGTCTCTAAAAAAAAAATCTGTCTTACAAACAACAACTTCATTCTCTATTTAGATGGCGTTAAAGAACCTGGAAATTTAGGTGCAATAATCCGTACTGCAGCTGCATTAAATGTAGATGGAATTGTCCTTTCACCAGATTGTTGTGAACTTTATAATCCCAAAGTAATTCGTGCTTCTTTGGGAGCTATTTTCCAGTTACCCATCGAAATTCACGACATTGAATGGCTAAAAAAATCTAATGCAACCATCGTCTCAACCGCGATGAAAAATGCAGAAAATCTTTTTACATTTAGCAAACCGCAAAAAATAATTTTAGTTATCGGCTCGGAAGCATTTGGTGTTTCAGGTGAGATTTTAGCGATTTCCCACAAGACTGTAAAAATACCAATTTCAGAAAACATTGAATCTCTAAATGTTGCTGTTGCCACTGGTATTACAATTTTTCAACTAAACAGATGAACACCACATTTTTGACCGATAAAAAATTGTGGTTAGCGCCACTAGCAGGAATTACAGATTTTGCTTTTCGCCAAATTTGCAAAGATTGTGGAGCAGATGTGATGGTAAGCGAAATGGTGAGTGCAGATGGGCTTATTTTCAATAAAAACAAGAGTATCATTTACGCTAATTTTGAAGATTATCAACGACCTTTTGGCATTCAACTATTTGGTTCCGACCCACAAAGAATGGCAGACGCAACTGACATACTTTTAGAGAAAAAGCCTGATTTTATCGACATAAATATGGGCTGTCCCGTCAAAAAAGTGGTAACGCGCAATGCTGGGTCAGCTTTGATGAAAAATCCGAAATTAGCAGTCGAAATTGTTTCTAAAGTGAAAAAAGTTATCGATATCCCGCTTTCGGTAAAATTCCGAGCCGGATGGGATTTTGAACACATTAACGCAATTGAATTTGGCAAGCGAATGGCAGATGCTGGTGCTGATATTATTTGTCTTCATCCACGGACAAAATCACAAATGTTCAGTGGGAAAAGCAATTGGAATCTGATTGAAAAACTAAAAAATGCTGTGAAAATCCCAATCATCGGCAATGGTGACATCGCTTCCAAAAATGATGTTGAGAAAATGTATGCCCAAACAAATTGCAATTCTGTGATGCTTGGACGAGGTGTGATGGGAAAACCATGGATTTTTCGAGAAATAAAAGATAACTTTGAAATTAGCCCAATCGAAAAATTTGCAATCATCAAAAAGCACTTTCTGCTTTCCATCGAGCAAAAAGGCGAAAAAAAAGCAATTGTAGAAATGCGTACTCAATTGCATCATTACACAAAAGGGTTGCGAAACAGTGCTAAAATTAGAGAATTCATTAATTATTGTTACGACAAAAACGAAATTTTAAAAACAATCGAAAATTTATTTAAAAAAGCATGAAAAAAGTTGAAGCAATCATTTGGAAGGCAAAACTATGGCAAAAAAAAAATTGGATAAGAGCCCAAAATTTACTCGAAAATGGCCTAAATAATTTTCCAAATAATGCCGATTTACTCACCAATTTAGCAGAAATTTATCGTCAAAGAAAAATGTATGCGAAAGCAATCGAAAAATATCAAATAGTTCAAAAATTAAATCCGAAAGATGATGATATCTCCTTCCAAATTGGCAACTGCTATTTGCTTTTAAAAAAATACCATTCCGCCATTGAATCCTTCAAAGAAGTTAAAACAAATTTCACTGAATTGCTCTATAATAAAGCATTCTGCTACGCTCGCCTTAAACAAATAGATACCGCGATCCGCCTTTTAGAACAACTAAATCGAGATAATCTAAAATCCGTTGCACCTATCGTTTTTTTGGCAGAATTATATTTTGCACAACGAGATTATAGCAAATCTTTAGAATACTTAAATGACGCAAAAAATAAGTTTGGCGATCGTGAAGTTGTCTCGTATTTAAGTGGGTTAATCTTTTTTCGCAAGAAGAACTATTTGAAAGCATATCTGGAATTTCAGAAGACAGATAAACGAAATTTTTCCGACCCACTTTTTTTCTTAAATTACGCTTTGACCTGCAAACATTTGGGTAAAAAATTGAAAGCAATTGGCATTTTGATGCGGTCGATAAAAATGTTCCCAAATGAAGAAAGATGTTATTTGGAATTGATTAAGTTACACTTCGAAATGGGCAATAAAGACCAAGCCGTTTTTATTTTTGAACAAGCTGCGGTACTTTTTGCATCGTCGTTTGAATTGAAATTTCTCCACAAAAAAATTCTGCAAATGAGAGATTAAGACTATTTTATTATAAAAAAGGTGCAAGTCGGAACTTACACCTTAATTTTTTGGTAAAAACCTTGTTAACAACTTGTTTTGAACATTCATGCTTCGGCTTATTACTTTAGAAAATTAGGTTTTGGTGTCAAGCTGCAACGTCAATGATAACCGAATTCACGAGGAAAAAATCCACACTCATCGCTCTTACAAAAAAATCGCCCCGAAAAGGGGCGGTTTTTGATACTAATTCCTGATTTTTCATTATTTAATTAATCGCTGCTTGCGTGGCGGCAAGTCGTGCAATTGGCACACGATACGGCGAGCAACTTACATAATTCATACCCACATTGTAGCAGAATTTTACTGAATGCGGTTCACCACCGTGCTCTCCACAGATTCCAACCTTCAAGTTTGGCTTCACGCTACGTCCTTTTTGGGTTCCCATTTCAACGAGTTGTCCTACTCCCGTTTGGTCTAAAATTTGGAATGGATCGCTTTCTAAAATACCTTTTTCTTTGTAAA
>CAZWYK010000059.1:0-7148 GCA_964638205.1 uncultured Candidatus Cloacimonadota bacterium
ATGCCCAGTATGTTGGTCTTCCATTTTGGAAACTATCACCACTGGAATTGAAGATGTTTCAGGCTTTTTTTTAAGTTTTTGAAGCACTTCCCAGCCATCAATTTCGGGCATCATAATATCAAGTGTAATAGCGTAAGGCTTGTATTTTTCTGCTAGCAAAAGAGCTTCTTTACCAGATAGTGCTGCAAGAGAGTTATAGCCTTCTGCTTCCAGAATATCCGCGATCAATTGAATCATATAAGGTTCATCATCGACAATAAGAATAGTTTTACGATCAGGTCTTATCTTTTTCAATTTAAACTCAGTTTCCTTCATTGCTCCAAATTGCCATTTTAACGGCAAAATTATTTTGAAAACTGAACCTTTTTTCAATTTACTCTCAACCTTAATTTTACCACCAATTAGTTTTAATGATTCATGTACAATCGTTAATCCGAGTCCACTTCCTTCGAAATTTCGCGTTGAACTGCTATCAATCTGTTTAAATTTTTCAAAAAGATGTGGAATGTCATTGGGGTGAATCCCAATTCCATCATCTACTATTTCAATCATCATTTCATCTTTTTCAATTTTTGCGGAAATTATTACTTTGCCTTTTTGGGTAAATTTAACCGCATTGCTCGCCAAATTTTGCAAAATATGAAACAACCTTTCGCTGTCACTTTCCAAAAGTGGTAAATTTTGAGGAACATCAATTTTTAATTTAATCCCCTTACTTTCTGCGATTGGCATTAAATTTTCACAAATTGTTTCGATAGTAGATTTTACTGAAACTTTTTGAGGATTAACTTCCAATTTTCCAGCTTCAATTTTAGAAATATCTAAAATATCATTAATTAATGCAAGCAGACTTTTGCCGTTACGCTCGATTACTTCTAAGTAATTTAATTCATCGGAGTTTAATTTTTCTTTCGATTGCATCAAAAGAACGCGAGAAAGAGCAATTACTGAATTTAGTGGCGTTCTAAGTTCGTGACTCATATTCGATAAAAATTCGCTTTTCAGTTGATTTGCTTTTTCAATTTCTTTTTTTTGTTGCATTAATTTAATGTTACTAATTTTTAATTTTTCCGCTTGTTTTTGAGTAGTAATGTCATTAATCGCCACATGAACTGCTTCATAATTACTATTTGCATCGGTCACCGTCCAACTTACGCTCACAATTCGTTTTTCACCATTCAGGGTATGATTGATGCCAATGCCACGAAAGAATGTTTCACCGCGTGCAATTGCTCCTATTTCTTGGATAAAAACGTCATGTGATTCTTCCCGAAATACTTTATGAAGATTGTCAAAAAGCTCTTGTTTATCATGTGCTCCCACAAATTGTAAAGTAGCATTATTTACATCGATAATTTTAACATTCTGAATACATTCCAATAACTTTTCAGGATGATCGTGCAGATATTTTTCAATGTCGTCAATTCCCTCTTTTTTCAACAAGTCTATTTTTTTCTTAATTTCAGAAAAATCTTCCAACCACATTGAAATTGGCGAATATTCAAACAAGTTTTTGTATTCTGTTTGGCTCTTTTGCAAATTTACTTCAGTTTTTTTCAATTCGCTAATATCCACAAAACTTTCCACTAAGCATTCTCGACCGTTCAAAATGCTTCTTTTCACCGTTTTAAGAATTTTAATTTGAGTTTTATCGGCACGAATTAAAATTCTTTCATCATTATCAATATTCAATTCTAAATCAGAAATTGGGCAATCGCCCTCTTTTTCAGGACAAATAAATTTATGACAAATTTGCCCCACAATATTTTTCTCTTTTGCACCAATCATCTCTGCTGCTTTAGGATTTATGTCAATTATTTTGTGTGTATCTTCTTCGATAACGACAATACCAGCTTGTGTTGTATTTAAAATAGTCGTGATATATTCGTCGCGTTCAATTAATTTATTTTTGGTTTCTTCACGCGCCACTACTTCACGAAAAATGACCATATCTGCTGGCTTGTTTTTGTAAGTAATCTTAGCAGCATTCACTTCGTGTGGAATTTTCAAACCTTCTTTGGTAAGGATATCTACGGTATAAGGTTTTATTTTAAATCCCATCATTCGCTTTACCAGATTTTTCAGAAGGATTTTTTTGCTTTTTGCACTGACTATATCTGTTTTGAGAAAATTTTTACCAAGTAGTTCTTCTCTTTTGAAACCTGTAATTTGTTCTACTTTTTCGGTTATATCTAGAAATTTTCCCTTTCCATCAACGATTACAACTGGATCCGCCATTGTGTTAAATAAATTTTCAAAGTGATGTCGAGATTCATTCAGCTCATTTTTTATTCGAGTTAGTTCTTCAATTTGGTGATGATATTGCTCTCTTTCATTATCAAATCTCTGTAATTCTGCAATCAGCTCTTCACGGCTGAGTTTTGTGTAATTCCCCATCGAAATCCCCTCCAATTATTATCCGCCAACAATGCAATTTTTTGTACTTTTCTTACCTCTATACAAAGCAATGTCAGCTTTTTTAATGCAATTTCCTACATCACCTTCGGTATCATATTCACAAAAACCAAAAGTGATTGTCATTTGCATTTTACTTCCCTTAAATTCAAAAGTAGTTTCATCAATGACGCGTCTAATTCTCTCTAAGACATTACCACCAATAATTGAATTTGTTTCTGGCAAAAGAAGAATAAATTCTTCTCCACCCCATCTACCGATTGCATCAGTTTCACGAATTACACGCAACATAATTTTGGTGATTTCTTTTAGTATAAAATCACCAGCATCGTGACCAAATTCATCATTTATCTCTTTGAAATTATCCAAATCACCAAGTGCAATTAAAAGTGGTGTTTTGTTACGATGAGAACGGTATGATTCTTTTTCTATCTCATCTTGAATGCCCCTGCGATTATAAATTTCCGTAAGTGGATCTATGCGTGCTAAAATTTCTAATTCTTTATTGTTTTTGACGATTTCATCGCTATAATCTTTCAATTGTTCGTAAGATTTTTTAAGTTTATGGTCAGCTCTTTTTCTTTCATCTATATTGACGATAAAAGCAATTACCGAATCAATTGAGCCATTTTCTTTATAGATTGGTGAAACCGATATGGCTGCCCAAAAGGTGGAACCATCTTTGCGGAGATACTCTCTTTCAAAGTGAAATTTTTCTATCTCACCCTTAATTAATCTATCAAAATTGAATTTACTTCTTTCAAAATCTTCAAAAGGCGTCACATCAATTAAATTCAGTTTATATGCCTCTTCTGTTGTATAACCAAACATCGTTTTCCAAATTGAATTTACCAAAGTGTATTTCCCATCGCTGTCCACCACGCCAATTCCGACGATACTATTTTTTATAATTGCATTCAAAAAATCTTTCGTTTTCATATCACCTCCACTTTTACTAAAGTTTCTGTTTCAAAAAATTCAATAACTTTTTATTTAGTAAACAAAAAAAATATCAGCTTGTCGTCAACTTATTTTTTGAATTTATAAAAATTACAGATTATTTTTCAGCTTTTAAAGAAACAACTTCCAATAATGATAAGTAATTATTTCGCCAAAAAATAGATACAAAAATGAAGCAAAAATCAAGAAAGGTCCGAAAGGAAAATAGTTACGTTTGTCATGACCAATGGCGAGCAAAAAAGTGAGTGCTATTGTCGCGGAAATTACAATCGTGAAGATAACACCACTCAAACCAAAAAATGCACCAATTGCAGCAGTTAACTTAATGTCACCGCCACCGATACCATCTTTTTGAGTAAAACATTTAAAAAGATAACCAAGAATGTAAAAAAAACTAAAGCCAAAAACAGCACCGTAAATTAGTATGTAATTTTTTGCTAAAATTGCAAAAATAATACCAAGCAAAATTAGTGGTAATGATAATTTATCTGGGATTAATTGGTGAAAATAATCGATAAAAAAAATAATAATTCCGAACGAAAAAAAAATGATAAATTTTGCAAAGTCTAGCGTTAAACCAAATTTCAAATAAAGCAAAATAAAAACTACAGGTGTGATAAATTCAACCAAAAAATAGTGAAGTGGAATTTTCGAACCACAATTCTTACACTTTCCTCTTAAAAACAAATAACTAAAAATGGGAATATTCTGTAATTTTGTAATTTTATAATTGCATTTTGGACAGTGTGAAGGTGGAATTAACGATTGTTTTTGCGGAAGGCGAACAATGCAAACATTAAAAAAACTACCAAATGCAAGTGCAAAAAGAAAAACAAAAAAGTATATCATTATAAAAAAAGCCCAAACTGATAAACCAATTTGGGCTCTTGTTTTTTTATTTCATGCCAGAAGTCATCGCTAAACCGAGATTAAAAATCGGCAAGTAGATAACCACAATAATTGTACCAACTAAAGCTGCCATGATGATAATGAGAATTGGTTCGATGAGTGAGGTTAAACGATCCACCACTGAATCCACCAATTTTTCAAAGAAATCAGCTGCTTTACCAAGCAACCTATCCATATCTCCTGTTTCTTCACCTGTTGCCATTAACTGCAAAAGTGTAGATGGAAATACGCCAGTTTTCTTGAAAGCACCAGCAACACTATAGCCTTCTTTTACCATAATGCGTGCTTTTCTAACCGCATTTTCCACAACCGCATTTTGCACCACATTTTCCACCAATTCCATTGTTTCCATAATGGGAACGCCCGAAAACATTAAAATACTGAAAGTTCTGGAAAATTTACTCATAATGGAATTGCGTAAAAGCGTGCCAATAACTGGTAAATTTATCAAAAATTTATCAATCATATATCGACCTTTGTCAGAAAGATAGAATATAAAAATAGAAAACGCAATCGCAAAAAGAATGAGAACTGCAAAAAATACATTATGGGTAATGAAATCACTAATGGCAATGGCAATTTGTGTGGGTATTGGTAATTCTGCCCCAAAACTTGCATAGACATCAGAGAACATTGGAATTACAAAATAGAATAATCCCCAAACCACCAAAAGC
Organism: uncultured Candidatus Cloacimonadota bacterium; assembly: GCA_964638205.1. Taxonomy (GTDB): domain Bacteria; phylum Cloacimonadota; class Cloacimonadia; order Cloacimonadales; family TCS61; genus TCS61. The sequence goes on from CAZWYK010000059.1 coordinate 4,959, forward strand.
GTGAACGCCAAAATGAAAATTGGGTACATCATTGCTGAACCAACTTTTCGGCGTGTATCTTCCACTTTTTCCAAATATTCTGAAAGCTTATCTAAAACTGTGTGAAGTGTTCCAGATTTTTCACCAGCTTTCACGAGTGAAACATAAAGCGGATTGAATACACCTGGATGTTGTTCCATCGCCTCTGACAAACTGAAACCTTTACGAATATCGTCAGATAATCTCATTAAAACTTTTTGGAATTTCTTGTTTTTTTCTTCGCTAGCAAGATTTGAAAGCGATTTTTCGATAGTAAGACCAGCCGAAAACATTGTCGAAAGTTGGCGCGTAAAAAATACTAATGTCTTCAAACTAACGCTTGTTCTAATCTTGTAAACAGCGAGCATAAATTTATCGAACAACGATAAATTACCTTTAAAAGCACCTTCATTCATCGATTTAATCGAGATAATTGTAGCACCTTCGTTCGATAATTTATCTATCGCTTCGTCCATTGTATTCGCCTTGATAGAACCTTCAATGCGAACACCTTTTACATCTTTTATCGTGTATTGAAAATTAGCCATAATTTCCCTTTTTAATCAGAAACGGTAAGTTTAATCACTTCTTTAATCGTGGTCAAACCGTGTTTCATTTTTTGAATTGCACTCTCATTCAAAGTGTGCATGTTATTTTTCATTGCGGCATCGTAAATCAAATCTTGATTTGCACCTTCAAAGATAAGTTTTCTGATTTCTGCGTTTATTTCTAACATTTCAAAAATACCAGTTCTACCAGCATAGCCAGTGCTATCGCAATGGACACAACCCGTTCCTATTTTGAAATTAATATCTTTTGCTTCTTCCGAACTAATACCAGCTTCTTCGAGCTCTATCGTAGTTGGTGTATAATCTGTCTTGCAATGTTTACAGATTTTACGAAGCAAACGTTGGGCAATCACAAGATTTAGTGAAGATGCTACCAAATACGGTTTGATACCAATATCAATGAGGCGAGTTACCGTAGAAGCGGCATCATTCGCGTGTAAAGTAGAAAATACTAAATGCCCGGTTAATGAAAATTTAATCGCGATATCGGCTGTTTCTTCATCACGAATTTCACCAATCAAAACAATATCTGGATCCTGGCGTAATACAGAACGAAGTGATTTCCCAAATGTAAGACCAATTTTAGAATTTGTCTCGATTTGGGTAATTCCATCTAAACGGTATTCAACTGGATCTTCCACCGTTACAATGTTTGTTTCCACATCTTTAATCTCTTTGAGAGCAGCGTGGAGAGTCGTTGATTTACCACTACCAGTAGGACCAGAAACAATGATAATCCCGTAAGGGCGACGAATCCACTTTGTAAACATCGTAAAGTTTTCATCATTGAATCCTAAGGTTTCCAAGTCAAATCCGAAATCACCTTTATCCAAAAGACGCATCACTATTTTTTCACCAGTAACAGTAGGTGTTATAGAAACACGCACATCGACACTTTTCATCGCTGTTTTCAGAGAGATATGACCATCTTGTGGCAATCTGCGTTCGGCAATGTTTAATTTTGACATCACTTTTACAATGGAAACCAAACCAGCGTGCATCCCGATAGGTGGCGACATTACTTCGCGCAAAGCACCATCAATACGGAAACGAACGCGTGTTTCTTTCGTTAATGGCTCAATGTGAATATCAGTCGTGTTCGATTTTATCGCTTCGGTAATAATGAGATTTATCAGTTTCACAACCGGTGCATCTGCATCAGCTTGCGAATCGATAGAAATCTCGTTTTCATCATCATCTATGGCTACAAAATCAAAATTATCGACAGCATCTTCTACTTGAGAAGTAGTTCGAATACTTTTGTAATATCTTTCGAGTGTATCGGTTAGCGTATTTTCACCAATTAAAATTGGAATAATTGGTTTCCCAATAATTTTTTTCAAACTATCTTGGATAATGATATTTTCTGGATCTGTCATCGCCACAACAATTTTTCCTGCTTCTTTTTTTATTGCGATTACTCGATTTTCAGTCGCAAAAGGTTCAGGAATTAATTTGACAATACTTTCGTCTAAATCCATTAATTCATTTTCGTCAATAAGCTGACATTCTAGCTGCTCGTGCAGAGTGTTTAGCAAATCTTTTTCGGTAAGATAGCCGAGCTTGATGAGAGTTTCACCAAGCTTCAGCCCAAAGTTATTTT